>DASUWA010000046.1 GCA_036378675.1 Acidimicrobiales bacterium | reverse complement strand
TTGCGTATTTTTCCTATGAATTCGACCTGCACACCGAACGAGGCGACAACCGCCGCGGTGTTGGCTGCAGACCCGCCGGACACCTCGGTGGCGGGACCGAGCTCGCTGTAGATCTCGGCCGCCCGGGCGTCGTCGACCAGTGTCATCGTCCCCCTCTGGAGCCCGAACCGGCGGACCAGCTCGTCAGGGGATGGTGCCAGCACGTCGACGATTGCGTGTCCGATAGTCACGATCCGTGCGCTGCGCATCAGACGACGGTACCTGGCCCCGGTAGGGTAAAGCACTTCCGATGACCGAGCCAGAGGAGGAGCCGACGTGGTAGACGCAGCTGCCTACAGGCTGCCACTCAGCGCCAAGCCCGAGCGCTACGAGCTAGAGCTGGTGCCGGACCTGGAAGCGTCCAGGTTCGAAGGCAGAGAGACGGTCATCGTCACCGTCGTCGAGCCGACCACGAAGTTCGTCCTCAACTCGGTCGACCTCGACATCCGGGACGTCCGGATCGAACACCCGTCGGGGCGCTCGCTGGTGGGGACGGTCACCTACAACGAACCGGAGCAACAAGCGACGTTCTCGTTTTCGGAGGAGCTCGAGCCGGCGAAGGGATACCGGCTGAGCCTTTCTTTCGGCGGGAAGCTCAACGAGAAGCTGCAGGGCTTCTACCGCAGCACCTTCACCGATCGCGATGGAGCCCAAGGGGTCATCGCGTCTACGCAGTTCGAGCCGACCGACGCCCGGAGGGCTTTTCCCTGCTGGGACGAGCCAGCGTTCAAGGCGGTGTTCTCGGTAACGCTGGTGGTTCCAGACAAGCTCGTGGCGTTGTCGAACAGCCGGGAGATCTCCCGCTCGGATGAGAGCGGCGGTAGGACTCGAATCAAGTTCGCCGACACCATCCCGATGTCCACCTATCTCGTCGCGTATGCAGTCGGCCCGTTCGAGATTTCGTCGGAGCGCGAGGTCGACGGTGTTGAGCTAAGGATTGCGGCGGTCCCCGGGAAGTCCTCGTTGACGGCGTACGCGAGCAAGGTGGGTGAGCACGCCCTGCGTTTCCTGGCCGCGTACTTCGACATTCCGTATCCGGGCGACAAGCTCGACCACATCGCGATTCCTGACTTCTCGTTCGGGGCGATGGAGAACCTCGGTTGCGTCACCTACCGGGAGAGCGCGTTGCTGACCAATCCGGCGACAGCGTCGCAGCTCGAGCTTCAGCGAGTGGCCACGGTGATCGCCCACGAGACCGCGCACATGTGGTTCGGCGACCTGGTGACCATGAAGTGGTGGAACGGGATCTGGCTGAACGAAGCGTTCGCGACCTTCATGGAGCTACTTACCACCGACGACCTCCGGCCGGAATGGGACGTGTGGACCGCGTTCTCCACCGGCAAGTCTGCGGCCATGGTTACCGACGGCCTGCGAGCGACCAGGCCGATCGAGTTTCCAGTGGGCCGCCCGGAGGAGGCCGAGGCGATGTTCGACCTTCTCACCTATCAGAAGGGCGGCGCCGTCCTTCGGATGCTCGAGCAGTACCTCGGACCCGAAGCGTTCCGAAAGGGGATCGGCCACTACCTGCGAAGCCACGCGTTCGGGAACACCGAGACCGGCGATCTGTGGGATGCCTTGGAGACCACTTCGGGCGAGCCCGTCCGCTCGATCATGGATTCGTGGATCTGGCAGGGCGGGCACCCGGTTGTAACCGTCGAGCAGACTGGCCCGGCGGAGCTCTCCCTGCATCAAAGGCGGTTCCTCTACGACGGCAGCGAGTCCGACGAACGTTGGGTCGTCCCCGTCAATCTTCGGTCGTCGGTCGAGGGCCAGGTCCAGCGACAGAGGGTGTTGCTCGACGGTGAATCAGTCACCGTTTCGTTCGACGGGCCGATCGATTGGGTATTGGTCAACGATGGCGCTTGGGGTTTCTATCGCGCGCACTACTCCCCACAGCTTTCACGACGCCTGGATGACGCTGGCGTGCTGTCGGTGTGCTCACCGATGGAGCGATTCGGGTTGCTGACTGACGCGTTTGCGGCCGTTGTCGCGGGCATCGCCGACACGCGTGAATGGGCGTCGGTCGCGCGATCAATGCGAGGCGACGACGACCCAGACGTCTGGGCAGCGATCGTGGGAGTTACCGGTCTGCTCAGCGAGATCGGCGGAGATGACGACAAGCAGGCCGTCCAGTCGTTCGTCCGCGAGCTCGCAGAACCCGTATGGCGTGAGCTCGGTTGGGACCCGGGATCGGACGAGACACCGCGGACCGCCACCGCCCGGGGCAGAGTTCTGTCGGCTCTCGGCCTTGTCGGCTCGGACCCGGAAGTGATCGCTGAGGCCACCAGCCGCTTCGACAGGCATCTGGAGGGCGTCGGTGCGCTCTCGCCAGACGTGGTGAGCGCCGCGTTGCGAATAGTCGTCGCCGAAGGCGGCGTGAGAGAGTGGGAGGCGGTCCTCAACCGTTATCGGGAGGTCGACAACCCGCAGGAGAAGCTGCGCTACCTGTATGCACTCGCGGAGACGCGGGATCCGGAGCTGGTTTCGCGAACATTGGACCTGACGCTCGGCACGGAGGTGCGGGCGCAGGACGGCCCGTTCCTCGTAGCGGGCGTGCTCGGCCGTCCCGACAGCGGCGCCCAAGCCTGGGCTTGGGTGGTCCGGCACTGGGACGAACTGACGGTTCGATTCCCGAACCCGTTGCTTCTTCGAGTGTTCGAGTCGCTTGCAGCGCAGGCCGATGCACAAGTTGCCGCGTCGGTCCACGAGTTCTGCTCGACCCATGAGCTTCCGATCGCCGGTCCCCGCCTCGACCAGATCCTCGAACGGCTAGACATCAACGTGGCAATGGCAGCGCGCATGCGGGGAACGTTGCGCGCCGCATTCGCTCCGTGACAGCAGCGTCAGCAGCGCAGAGACCGAAGAAGACGCCCTTGGTGGCGGATTCCACGCCGGGCGGGCGGTCCGTCGCTCCACCCACCCAGCGTGGTACCCGCCACCTTGCGTCTTGTTATGCCCCAGACCGAGCGCGGGTTAACCGGATTCGGGGGATTTTTGCCGCCCACTAGGCGGCCCCTGGAGGTCTTCGCAGTAGAGCACGACAGCATCCAGCTGACGTGGGCGCAGCTGCCGTCCGCTGAAATGTCGGTGGAACTCGACGGTCGGTCGTTCGAGGTAGGCACCCCTGCCCCACCCTGGTTTCGTCTTCAAGGCCGCCGTCGGCTGGGTTCCGGCCGCGCCGGCCCCGGCGCCCTGACCGTACGCGGGTTGTCGCCGGCCACCACCTACGAGGTGCTCCTTTCCGGCGACGGCTACCAGCGCCGGATGGTGGCAAGAGCGAGAACGATGGAGCCTCCGCCGGGGCGGTTGTTGTCACGGTTCGCGACGATCAGCGACTGTCATTTCGGCGAGCGGAGCTTCGCTCCCCTCAAGCTGCTGCACGACCCGCGACCCCGCCCGAGGGGACTCCTGCCTTACACGGTTCGATGCGCTTTGGCGGCGATCTCCGAATCGGAACGTTGGGGCTCGGAGATGATCGTCGCAAAAGGAGACCTGACCCAGAACGCGAAGCGACCCGAGATCGCCACCGCCGTCGAGGTTCTGGACGCGGCCAACGTGCCGGTCGCGATAGCCCTCGGCAATCACGACGTGCGCGGTCCGCTCGACCCAGTCTCCATCCTCAAGGAATCGGGGTTCGAGGCATCGGTCGACGCATCGTTCCGGGATCTCCCGGGTGTCCGGCTCGTTCTCGGCCACAGCCCGATTCCCGAGCGCCACTCGGGTCGCCTTCCCGAACAGCACGTTGCCGAGGTAGCTGCGCTGGCCGGCGCGGACCGAATCGAGGCACGTCCAGTGGTGGTAGTCATGCACCATCCGCTTCGCCGCTGGCCGGTAGAAACGCACTACCCGCCGTCGGTTCGCTGGAGGGACTCGCGCAAGTTCGAGTCAGCAGTGCTCGCGGCGAACCGGTCCGCGATCGTCTTGTCGGGGCACACCCACCGGAACCGCCTCTACCGGGCCGGCGGCCTCTGGATCGCCGAGGTCGGATCGACGAAGGATTATCCGGGCGTGTGGGGCGGCTACTCGGTCTACGAAGGCGGCATCAGGCAGGTCGTCAGGCGGATCGAGCGGCCTGACGCGATCGCGTGGAACGAGATGACCAGGCGAGCGCTCGGCGGGGTATGGGGCTGGTGGAGTCCGGGAAGGCTGGGAGACCGCTGCTGGACGCTCCACTGGCCGGACCGCGTCGTGCGGGCTGTGCCGGCGGTGTAACGGTTAGTGGGAGCGGGATCTCCCGTTCGTCTGTCGGTCTGGTCGTCTGTCGTGTGTCCCACAGAAACCAGTTGTCACGCAAAAAACCCCGCAACGTGAGGGCACCCCGGGGCTTAGCCCTCCGACTTGGACAGCCGTTCGATGCGTTGCTGAACCTGCGCCAGGCGCTCGGTCGCCAGCGCGTGCAGATGCTGGGCACGTTCGTACAGATCGGCTGCCGCCTCGATGCCGAGGTCACCGCCGGCGAGCGTCTCGGTCACCTGCTCCAGCTCCGCCATCAGATCTTCGAACTTGCGGTCGCCGTCGGGGCCGGCGCCGGGACCGCCGCCGGCACTGGCGTCGGAGTCTCCGTCGACACTTTGGCCCGTGGTGCCCGTCACTGCGCCGACTTCACCTGGGTGACGGAGGCGGACAAAGCACCCTCGGCAAGCTCGATCTCGATCCCGTCGCCGGGGGTCACGTCCGTCGCGAAGCGAAGCACTTCCCCGGTCGGACCGCTGACCACGGCGTAACCGCGCTCGAGCGTCCGCCGAGGCGAAAGCGCCTCGAGATGCCGGCCATCCGCCGCGAGGCGCCCCTTCGCCCGACCGATGATCTCGCCGAGGGGGCGGCGCCAGTCGACGCCTGCGAGACGTTGCCGGCACATCCGCAGTTGGCGGGAAGGGTGGCAGTCGCCGATCCGCTGGCCTCCACGCTCGAGGCGTAATTCGGCTCGTTCAATGGTCGCCCCCAAAGCTTGGCCGGGGTCGACCGAACCGGTCCGGCGTTGGGCCTCGCCAAAGCGGGCCGCAAGAGATGCGCCTGCGGAAACAAGGCAGCGATCAAACCGCGCGGCCAGCTCTTCCCGATGAGGCACGACCGCTGCCGCGGCAATCGACGGTGTCCCGCACCTCAGGTCGGCGACCTCATCGCAGAGCGGACGGTCACTCTCATGGCCGATCGCGGAGACCACCGGAACCGGGCAGGCGGCGACAGCTCTGCACACCTCTTCCGTGCTCCATGGGAGCAGTGAGGGTCCGTCGCCTCCGCCGCGGGCCAGGATCACCACGTCGACCCCCGGGACGTCCACGACCGACCGGAGTGCCTCCACGATCGACAACGACGCCCCCGGCCCCGACACCGTCGTCTCCTCGAAGACCACCGGGTAGCCAGGAAAACGAGCAGCCACCACCGACTCGATATCCCTTCTCACCGCGGCGTCGGCCCCGCAGACGACCCCGATCAAAGCCGGAAGGACCGGCACTGGACGCTGTCGAACTCCGAGGAGCCCCTCGGCCTCCAATCGCCGGCGTGTCTCGGCGATCAACTCGGCGACCGCCCCGGCTCCGACGGGCACCACCTCGTCGGCGAGGAGCTGCAACCGGCCCTGCTCGTTCGCCCATTGAAGCTTTCCGGTGACGCAAACGCGCTCGCCGTCGACCGCCCGGCTGCGCTTCGCCGCCGACGAGGGCAGCACCACTTCCATCTGCGCCGCCCGGTCCCGGAGCGTGAAGAAGGTCCAACCTCCTCGTGAAACGCGGGGCCGGTAGACCTCACCCTCGACCGCGATGCGGCCCACCCCGACAAGTGCCCGGGCGATCTCGCCAGCGAGCCGGACGAGCGTCACCCGCCTGGGAGCCTGCCTGTTTTCCTCGTCGAAGAGCTTCAACGTCACTGCACAACCAAGGCTACAGCGGCCGTTACGCCGCAACCCGCTACCATGGGTCACGAGAATGCATAAGGAGCAGGTTTCCAGCACGGAGCCCGCCGGTTCTTTCGCCTCACTCGGATTGGCGCCCGAATTGGTGGAAGCCCTTGCCCGGCAAGGCATCGTTGATCCATTTCCAATCCAGGCGCTGACCATTCGGGACGCGCTGTCCGGCCGCGACGTCTGCGGGAAGGCGAAGACCGGTTCGGGCAAGACGCTCGCCTTCGGGCTTCCGCTGTTGCAGAGAGTCGAGGCCGCCGCCGGCTCGGCTTCCGGTCCCAGGGCTCCCCTCGGACTGGTTCTCGTCCCGACCCGCGAGCTCGCCCGGCAGGTCGCCGATGTCCTCGAGCCGCTCGCCGCCGTAGCCGGTCTCGCTCTTACCGCTTGCTACGGAGGGACAGGGATGGACTCCCAGATCAAGTCCCTCGAGGAAGGCACCGACGTTCTCGTGGCCACGCCCGGCCGGTTGATCGATCTGCGCCAGCGTGGCGCGGCCGACCTCAGCCGTGTCGAGGTACTCGTCGTCGACGAGGCGGATCGAATGGCCGACATGGGGTTCATGCCCCAGGTCGAATGGCTTCTCCGTCATCTGGTGCGCCCCCATCAGACGATGCTGTTCTCCGCGACTCTCGACGGCGACGTTGAGCGCCTCGTGCGCCACGAGCTGACCGACCCGGTGTTCCACGAAGTGCAGTCGGCAAGACCGACCGTCACCGCGATGGTGCATCGCTTTGTTCTCGTCCACCAGATGGACAAGGTCCGGGTCGCTGCGGCGATCTGCGGTACCGCGGAGCGGGCGATTGTCTTCTGCCGGACCAAGCGCGGGGCGGACCGCTTGACCGACGATCTCAGGCGGGAGGGGGTCAACGCCCGGGCGATTCACGGCGATCTGCGACAGCAGGTTCGTGAGCGGGCTTTGCGGAGCTTCGCCGCCGGCCGGCTCCCGGTGCTCGTTGCGACCGACGTCGCGGCGCGCGGAATCGATGTCGACGGCATAGACGTGGTGGTGCATTTCGACCCGCCCGAAGATTCGAAGTCGTATTTGCACCGCTCGGGCCGTACGGCACGCGCAGGGAGGGACGGGCTGGTGGTCACGCTCGTTCTCTGGAACGAGCAGATGGAAATCGAGCGAGTCCAAAAGCGTCTCGGGCTCTCCTCGCCCATCGTCGAGATGTTCTCCAACGACCCGCGCCTTCGAAGCCTGCGCACCTGGGACCCGGCCGAGATCTCGGTCGCCTGACGACAACACCTTAAGACACCGGCCTCCATGCCTCTGCCGCTGCAGGTCTTTGTGTTTGCAGCAGGCGTGTTCCTTGTCGTTACGGCCATCCTGTCGGCGCTGCGCGCAACTATTCTGCCGAGGAGCGCGCAGAGTCGCATCGTCAATTCGTCGGTCCGGGTCACTCGTTTCGCGTTTCGGTTGCGCGCGAAGCGGTTGGAATCGTATGAGGCGCGGGACCGCGCCATGGCGATGCTCGGACCGACGTCATTGCTTGCCGTACTCGCTGTTTGGCTGATCCTCGTGATGTGGGGATTCACGCTGATGTTCTTCGCGATCACGGGAGGATCGTTCAAGTTCGCTGTGGAGCTGTCGGGGTCGTCCGTCTTCACTTTGGGAACTAGCACCGGCCCAGGGGTGTGGACCAAGCTGTTGACGTACACAGAGGCCGCCGTCGGGCTGCTCGTCCTGACGCTTCTGATCACTTACCTTCCGAGCATCTACGCCGCGTTCACCAGAAGGGAGAGCGGGGTGGCGCTTCTCCGGGTGCGACTGGGCGCGCCGCCGAGAGCCGCGACGATGCTGATCAGGTACCACCAGATCGAAGAGCCGCACTATCGCCTCAACCAGGTCTGGCAGGACTGGGAACGGTGGTTCGGGGATGTCGACGAATCGCACTCGACGTTCCCGATCCTTGTGTTCTTTCGCTCACCGCAACCTGACCGGTCGTGGATCACAGTCGCGGGCGCGCTTCTCGACGCGGCGGCGTTCTGGTTGTCAGCGGTGGGTGACCATCCACTCGACCCTGACGCGCAGCTGTGCATACGCGCGGGGTACATAGCGTTCCGTCACATCTCCGAAAACCTCGGGATCAGCTACGACCCGAACCCCGATCCCGACGATCCGATCTCGATTACCAGAGACGAGTGGGAAAAAGAGTTCGAGAGGATGGCGGACGCCGGCATGCCGATGATCGCCGATCGCGAGGCGGCATGGACGGCATGGAAGGGCTGGCGGGTCAACTACGATCGGGTTCTTCTGGAGTTGGCCCGGGTTGTGGAGGCTCCCCTTGCTCCGTGGATTTCGGACCGGAGTCCCGTCGTGTACGGAAAATAAGCCTGGTGGCGGCCACCGCGATCAGGATCGCGGCGAGGCCGAGGATGATGCCGTAGAAGTCCGCCGGGTCGTTGTGAGGTCCGGAAACGTTGCCGGTCGCGTTCGGCCCGCCGGTGATGGTCACAACCCCTCCGGGGAGGGTCGTCGCCGGTGCTGGTGTCGTACCGGTCGGGCCCATCCGCCAAGCATGTCATGACACGGCACGCGAGGTCTTAGCGGGTAGCCTTCATGCGTGTCAGACGCTTGGCTGATTGAACCGGCGGGTCCACTCAGGGGCGAAGTGGAGGTACGAGGGTCCAAGAATGCGGTGACCAAGCACATGGTCGCGGCGATTCTCGGAGAGAGGCCCAGCACCATAACCAATGTGCCCGAGGTCGGCGACGTCGAGATAACCGCGAACATCCTCACCGCGATCGGAGCGAACGTCGAGCGGAGCGGGGATTCGCTGACAGTCAGTCCCCCGAGCGACGTGATCCCGACCGTTCCCTTGTCTTTCAGCGGGCTCAACCGCATTCCGGTCCTTATGCTCGGACCGCTTCTTCACCTGACGGGCGAGGCATTTGTTCCTCGGGTCGGCGGTGACAGCATTGGCGCAAGACCGGTCGACTTTCACGTCGATGTTCTCCGCGCGCTCGGAGCGGAAGTCGAAGTGAACGACGTGGGCATCTCGGCGAGGTGCAACCGGCTGAAGGGCGCGATCATCGAACTTCCGTACCCCAGCGTCGGTGCAACCGAGTCGGCGCTTCTGTCGGCTTCGCTGGCCGAAGGAAAGACAGTGATCCGTGGCGCGGCCACGGAGCCCGAGGTGCTCGAACTGGCGCTTTTTCTTCAGAAGATGGGCGCTCTCATCGAGTTGAAACCCGACCGGGTCATCGTCATCGAAGGCGTGACGCGCTTGCACGGTGCCCGGACGCGATTGCTGGGTGATCGCAATGAGGCGTTCAGCTACCTGGTCGCAGGTCTCTTGACCGGCGGCGAGGTGCGCGTGGTCGGGTGTGGGCAGGACCGACTCGTCACCGCCATCACCACCCTGATGAGGATGGGAGCGCTCGTCGACGTCGACGACCACGGGATGGCCGCTTCGGCACCAGACGGCCTGCGCGCTGCCGCGGTGCAAACCGACGTCCACCCGGGTTTCATGACCGACTGGCAGACGCCGTTGATGGTCCTGTTCACTCAGGCGGAGGGAATGTCCGTGCTGCACGAGACGGTTTACGAAGACCGTTTCGTCTACGTCCCTGCATTGCAGAAGATGGGCGGAGAGATCCAGCTGTTCTCGAGTTGCCTCGGTGGTCCGGCGTGCCGTTTCTACGAGACCAGCAACATGCACTCCGCTCTGGTGCGCGGGGTCTCGAAGCTGCGGGGCGCAGAAGTCGAGATCCCTGACGTCCGGGCCGGCTTCTCGAGCGTGATCGCAGCCGCAGCAGCCGAAGGCTCCTCGTTGCTGAGAGGCGTCCATCACCTCGAGCGGGGATACCACCGTCCGGCGGATCAACTCCGATCCCTGGGCCTCGACCTTCAGACTCAGTAACGCGACCAGTCGCTCGTCCTAAGCTTCTTCGCACTCCTTATGGGCGTGGTCGAGCGCATCATGGCGCACGCTGAAAGGCTCACCTCGACGGAACGAAAGATCGCCGAGGTGCTGGCCGGCGAACCTCAGACTGTCGCGTTCGGCACCGTCGCACAGGTGGCCCGGGTCGCCGGGACCAGCGGACCGTCGGTGGTGAGGCTCGCGGTGAAGCTGGGTTACGAGGGTTTCGTCGACCTGCAGTCAGACGTCCAGTCGGAGCTGGCCAGCCAGCTCGGTCCCGCCCGCGACCGGATCCGCCAGAGGCCACCGACGGATCTGCTGGCAAGAGCACTTACCACCGAGCAGGACAATGTGCTCAGCACCCTCCACGGGTTGAGCGTCGAGACCGTAGATGCGGCAGCGTCGCGCCTGGCGGACCGCCGGCACAGCGTGTGGGTCCTCGCCGGCGAAGTCACCGGCCCGATAGGTCGCGTGCTCGACAGCCAGCTGAGCCAGCTGCGTGACGGCGTCACCCGGCTGGCGGGCTCAGAGGTAGCGATCAGCCGCTCACTGGCGGGCCTGGAAACGGACGACACCGTGATCGCAATAGATGTGAGACGTTACGAGCGTGCGGTTGTGTCGGTAGCTCGCTGGGCGAGGGAACGGGGTGCGATCGTGATCGCGATAACGGACAGCCCCCTGTCACCGCTGGCGGCCGGCGCCGCCCACACCTTCTTCATCTCGGCGCGCGGCGTGGGGCCCTTCGACAGTGTCACAGGCGGGATCGCCCTTGCCAACGTGCTGGTTACCGCGGTGGCGGCACGGCTGCGTCAAAGCGCTCCGGCGCGGCTCGACGCCATAGAAGCAGCCTGGAACGCCTCGGGCGCACTCGTTGCCGAGCCCGGAGGCAACAGCCCTTTGCCTGGAATGGAGATGTTCACCGACTCGGTGCCGGGCGCGTTGAACGGAGCTTCAGACAGCCCTCTGCAACCGGCGGATCGCCAGGACGGCCGAGTCGAGTAACGCCTCACCGGCCCGGGCGGACGAACCGAGCATCTGCGCAGCGCTTCGCAACGCGTCAGCATTGGCCACCTCCCAAGCAGCCAAGGCATCGGTCGGGCTGGTACCCAGCCTGAGCACCCTTGTGGCGGCGTTGCGCCTCCAGTCGGCGAGGTCATCGAGAACCGAGCGGCCGAGCCACACCGTCAAGCGGCGCGGGGGCGGAACAATCGACAACGCGGCAGAAACCGCCGATGCGATTCCCTCAGTACCAGCGGCGCGGTCTACCCCGTCGAGACACTCGAGCGCTTCTAACGCGTTCCTGCCCGTGGCGTCCATGACCGGACGGGCGTCGGCGACGTCTGCGCGGCCCGAGGCGAGAACGTAGCGGGCGGCGATGTCCCGCTCGATCCCCAGGTCCACCAACTGCTCAACGGATGCCTTGACGGCGTCATCTGAGCGCGACGCTCCGATCTGGTCGGCGACCACGCTGTCCGCGGTGATCAAAGCCCCGATGTCAATGACGCCCGGGCGGGCGAGGTACGACCTGGCGAGGCGGATGACCGCCTCGGAGATCTCGGCCTGCAGCGCTGCCTCTGCCTCGGCGGTCAAGGACGCCGCCAGCGCCTCGAGCTCCGACCACAGCGACCCGGCTCCGATGACTTCGCGAGCCGCCCAGAACGCTGCCGCAACCTCGTCGAGCCGCCTGCCCATCTCCGCGGCGGTCTCGTGCGCCCAGACTATGCCGAGCTGGTCGACGAGATCCCCCGCAACGTCGGTAGCCGCCAGTTGGGGATAGAGACGGTGCCTTGGGATCAGGTCCTCGAAATCCCGCCGGATGGCAACCGGGAAGTACGGCACGACCGCCTCGAGATAGGGATGACCCTTTGAGAGGACGGGTCCGATCGACTTCTCGATCTCGGCAACGAGATTCGATCTGGCGTAAGCCAAGAGGACAGCCAGCTCTGGTCTGATAAGCCCGGCTCCCGCTTCGCGCCGGATGCGAAGCTCCTCTGGTTCCGGAAGTGACTCGACCTGCCGGTTGAAGGCTCCCGCTCCTTCGAGAGCGTCGATCAGGGCTGCAAACGCGTCCGGCTCCCTTGCGCTGTGCACGACGGCTCTCTCCAGCGCGGCGACGTTGTGGTCCACCTGGCGCAGAACTTCCGTGGTCACTTCGCCGGTCGACTCGTGCAGGTAACTGTCTCGTTGCGCGGGATCGAGACGCCGTTCCTCGATAGCGAGAGCCAGCAGGATCTTCAGGTTGACCTCGCGGTCCGACGTTGCAACTCCGGCCGCGTTGTCTACGAAGTCCGTGTTGATCCTCCCTCCGCGTCGTGAGTATCGGATCCGGGCCTGCTGGGTAACGCCGAGGTTGGCTCCCTCCGCGATCACTCTCGTCCTGACCCGGTCGGAGGTGATCCGGACCGAGTCGTTGGCGTGGTCGCCAACGTCCGCGTCGGATTCGGCCGGTGCCTTGATGAACGTTCCAATGCCTCCGAAGAACAGCAAATCGACCGGTGCGGCGAGGATGGCCGATATCACCTCCGGGGGGCTGAGGCTCTCGGCTTCGACCCCGAGCGTCCGCCGCACCGCGGGCGCGAGTGGAACCGTCTTCGCGTCGCGGGGCCACACACCGCCGCCTGGCGAGATCACCTCGCCGCGGTAATCCGCCCAGCTGGATGCCGGCAACTCGGCGAGACGCCGGCGTTCCTCAAAAGACCTCTCAGAATCAGGTTCGGGATCCAGGAAGACGTGGCGGTGATCGAACGCGGCAACCAGTCGGATCCTGTCGCTTTGCAACATGCCGTTCCCGAATACATCTCCCGACATATCCCCGACTCCGACGACGCTGATCGACTCTCGCTGAACATCTATGCCGAGTTGGCGGAAATGTCTCCGCACCGCGACCCAGGCGCCTTTAGCCGTGATACCCAGTTTCTTGTGGTCGTACCCCCTCGAGCCGCCGGACGCGAACGCGTCGCCCAGCCAGAAACCGAGCTCCTCGCTGATCGAGTTGGCGAGATCGGAGAACGTGGAGGTGCCCTTGTCCGCCGCAACCACCAGGTACGGGTCGGGCTCGTCACGAGCAACGACTCCGGCGGGGACGATCGTCTTTCCGCCGGACACGTTGTCAGTTATCTCGAGCAGCGAGCGGACGAACGTCGCGTAAGCGGCCTTAACATCCTCGGCCTTGACCGGCACCATGGAGCCGACCAAACGAACGCCCGGTGGGCGCCCGAAGCCTGATGCCAGCCGGCACACGAACCCGCCCTTCGCACCCGTCGGGACAATGATCGCGTTCTTCTTCACCTGAGCGAAGGCGAGGTCCAGTATCTCGGTCCGGAAGTCCGCGGGTCGATCGCTCCAACGAAGTCCCCCGCGCGCGATGAGACCCGCTCGGAGATGGATGCCTTCGATGCTCGGACCGTGCACGAACGCCTCGAATTTCGGGCGCGGGTTGGGCAGCTCGGGCACCAGACCGCTGTCCAGTTTCAGCACCACGACCGGCTTGTTCGAGCCGTCGCCGCCCACCTGAAAGTAGTTGGTGCGAACAGTCGCATCGATCAGGCGCAGATAACCGCGCAGCACCCGATCATCCTCGAGTCTCGGCACGAGGTCGAGGGCAGCGACACAACGCGCCCGTTCCGCAGCCTCTTCCGGGCTGGCCCCCGACGGTTCGCGCTCGAGATCAGGGTCGAATCGACCGTGGAAGTACCCGACCAGTCCGCGGGCCACGTCCGGGAACTCCACCAGCGGGTTGGTCAGATCGACCGCGGTCAGGGGCGTTCCTGCTTGCAGCCGGTAGCGCAGGTAGCAACGCAACAAGGTGACCTGACGCCAGTCGAGCCCAGCCACAGTCACCAGCCGGTTGAGGGAATCGACCTCGGCTTCGCCGCGGGCAACCGCCTCCAGCGCGTCCACCAGCCGTGGACCGTGGATCTCCGGTACGAATCGCAGCGTCTCGATTCCGTCGGCCGTGTCGACCCGGAGCCCAATGTCGTCGATGTGAAATGCGGGACCGCCGGGTTCCGAGGCGGCGATCCGGTGCGGAACCGCATCCACGACGATCAGCCCGAAGCTCTCCAGAACCGGCAGGAAGCTGGTCAGCTCGATCGCCCCTTTCCCGTACCGGCGAAGCCGAAAGGTGCACGCTGGATCCTCCGAAGGACGCACCAGCAAACGGTGATCCCCGCCGAAGACGCCTCCGCCGAGGGCGGTTCCCCCGTTCGCCTGGTGTGGGGGATGCAACTCCGCCAGTTCGGCGAGGTCGAGAGCGGCCTCGGCCGGCGAGGTCTGATCCTTGTAGCTGGCGGGCGCCCGGGCGGCGAAGCTCGCTGCGGCGGATTCTGCGTGCGGGCCCGCTATGTGAGCAGCGAGCTCGCTGGCCCATTCGGATGGCGAGTGCGAGGCGCTTTCACCGCCCGGTGCCGCTTCGCTGCTCACCCTGGCAGCTTCGCGCACGTCGCTGCACTCAGGCGGGAACCTCCTGACCGGCGGAAGGCACCTCTCCGCCAGAGTCGGGGGTCTCCCCGCCGGCGCCCACGGTCCGGTATTGGAGGTCGAGGACCATCAGCATCATCCAGCCTGACTTTTCCTGGAGCTTGTGGCCGACCTGCCGAAGGAGCGCAGCCGGCGCGCTGTCCTGTGGGCGCGTGCCCTCGGGCGCGGTTGCGGTCAGCGAATAGGCGTAACGGTCGAGCGGCGGGTGCCCGTCACGGGAATGGCGATTCTCACTGAGGACGGCACACACGTCCCCGTCCCGGACCAACCAGGTCCCCGGTTGCCCGGGACTGACAGAAAACCCGGTGAGCCCGGCAACGGTCTCGGCGACCGTCTCGAGCGGAACCGGAGTGGCGATGAACAGATCGACCGAACGGGACATGGATCCTCCAAACGCGGAGAGGAACGGAATGGTGCACCAGTTATAGTCTCTTAATGTTTCTCAGTCAATCCTATGTTCATAGGGCAGCGCACCCTTTGGGCCGGTCGGTCGGTTCCCTCCGAGCCACCGGTAGTGGGACCACCCGACCTTTAGCCGTAACATCGGCGGCCATGCCGATCACGTACGAGCTGCGGGACAAAGTGGCGGTTATCAACTTCGACGACGGAAAAGCCAACGTGTACACCCCAGCGGTGCTCGACGGGTTGTCTGGAGCGCTCAATCGAGCTTCCGAGGACCCGTCGGTTACGTCGGTTCTGCTGGCCGGCAGGCCGGGGCGGTTTTCGGCGGGCTTCGACCTCGCGACCATGACCGCGAGCACCGAGGCCATGCGAGCGCTCGTATCCCAGGGAGGTCGGTTCGTCGCCCAGATGTTGCTCCACCCGACTCCGGTTGTCGCCGCGTGCACCGGGCATGCCTTGGCCGCCGGCGCGCTGGTCCTGCTTGCAGCCGACTACAGAATCGGAGCGACCGGCTCGTTCCAGATAGGACTCAACGAGGTCGCTATCGGCATGCCGCTCCCGGTCTGGGCGGTCGAGCTTGCCCGCTACAGGATGCCGCCGTCGCAGTTCGATCGGATTGTCATCGGAGAGGTGAGCGACCCCGAAAGCGCGATTTCAGCCGGATTCCTCGACGAAGTGGTGGAAGGCGACTCCCTCCTTGAACGGGCGAGCGCGGTGGCCTCAAAGCTCTCCGAACGCAGGCGCGGTGCCGTGGACGGCACCAAATCACGTGCCCGCGGCGAGCTGGTACGGCGCATGCTGGACGGGATGGACGAAGATCTCGCCAGCCTGTCGGGCCCCACCCCGGCAACCGCGTAACCGGCTCAGTCGAGCACCAGGCCGGCCGCAACGGCGGCGCCGAGCTCACGGGCGGCGTCGAGCTCGGATGGACTTGGTTCGCCTTTGATGATGAGCGGTGCCTGGGCTTGCCTCCACTGCAGGCCGGACGTGATCGAGTCGAGCGCTCGAAGCGCGCCCGTTGCGTCGTTGTTCGAATGGAGGTAGGCCCCGTAAGGGCGGCGGCGGGTCGCTTCCAGGCACGGGTAGTAGATCTGGTCGAAGAAGTGCTTCATAGCGCCGGCGAGGTAACCGAGGTTGACCGGACTGCCCAACAGGTATCCGTCGGCCTCGATCACCTCGAGTGCGGATGCGGTGAGCGCCGGCCTGGCTATCACCTCGACACCTTCGAGGGCGGGATCCTGCGCGCCTGCCATCACGGCGAGATGAACGGCGTGGGTCGCAGGAGACACAGTGTGGTGAACGACGAGCAGCCGCTTCACTGGATACTTTTTTCCGTGTCTCAGGTGGTGAGCGCGCTCTGGGCGGCGCTGGCGTAGATCTCGACCGCCCGCCAGCAGTACCAGGCAACAACCGAGCGGTACGGCTGGAACGGCTTTCCTAGCACCTCGAGCTCTTTTGGAGCCGGCATGGGTACGCGCCATGCGAGGCTGTAGCCGCGACGCACGCCTAGGTCACCGGTTGGCCAAACGTCGAGACGTCGCATCTGGAACATCAGGAACATCTGAGCGGTCCACTCGCCGATCCCCCGGACGGTCGTAAGCCTGGTCACGATCTCGGCATCCGATTCGCGGCTTAGACCCCGCGGGTCCAGAACGACCGTGCCGTCCAGAACTTTGCCCGCCAGATCCCTCAGCGACGCGGTCTTGTTGGCGGAAAGGCCAGCCGCTCGCATCTGCTCGTCGCTGAGGAGCAAGAGAGCCGCCGGCTCGACAACGCCTTCAAGCGCAGCGACGAGCCGCCCATGGATCGCTGCGGCGGCGGCGCCGGCGAGCTGCTGGTAGACGATCGCGCGGGCCAAAGCGGCGAAGTGACTGTCGACGGGCTTGCGGAGCTTCGGCGGCCCGACCCGCGCCAAGAGCTCTGCCAAGATCTGGTCACGCGCGGCAAGTTCCTGTGCCGCCGCCGCGTAGGACAGCTTTCGACTCACGGGTCGCACGATACGCGGCCAGCGGACCTTTCAGGCGAGCTTCCCGATCGCCGCGCTGAGCGTGGAGGGCAAGTCCCCGTATATCGGGTTGTATCCCGCTGACGCGGCCACCCAGACCACACAGATGACGTCCTGACCGGTCAGAGCGACACCAACCTGCAGCCTCTCAGGACGGCCCGCTGCAGTGAACGACCCTTCGAACTCGCTCGAGGCGTCTCCCAACTGCTGGAGGTTCCCTTCCGTCAACGGCACATGGTCAGAGACGCCTTCGATGATCGCCGAAAAGGTTGGGCACGACCGGAGTGCCGCGGTGACCTGTTGGTACACCCCTGCGGCGGTACCGCCAGGGTACGAACCGACGATTTCGGCGATGAACGGCAGGCCTCCGGCATCCGGACCCACAAGGCCCATCAAAGCGTTCCCGCTCTGGGCTGGAGAGGGGCCGAGACCGGCGAGGCACGGAGCAGACCTGACCAGCGATAGCGCGGACCCGGTGTTCACCCGATAGAAGCCACCAAGATCAGTCGGGCTCAGCATGCCCACAGCAAGCGCCTGTGAGCTCGACCCTGGACCCGCCGGCACCGTGGTCGAACTAGAGGGGGGGATCGAAGACGTCGTCGTCGAAGGCGCAGTCGTCGTAGCGGCAGCCCGATGTGCCGTCGATGTGTGGGTGGCAACCCCGCCCACCCCAGCCCCGATGACAGCCACGCACAGCCCCAGCAGACCGATCTCCAGCCGGTTCACGGGCGGTCAACCTAGCGGCGCATTCCGGCTCTCATGTGGCCGCCGTCACTGCCCGGAAATGTTGTCGCCATCGGTGCGCGACAATATGGTCGCCTGTACCGCCGGCCTATAGAGGCGGCCTCACGCCGAGAGACGAGGTCAATTGACTATCACCGAGGCTGTCCTCGACCGCCCCATCCCGTCCGTACCCGAGCAGACCGAGCCGCTCGATCGGAAGCAGTGGGGCTCGCAGATCACCCTGTTTCTGTTCATCGTTCTCCCGCTATTGGCGTTGATCGCCGCAGTCCCGATGTTCTGGGGATGGGGCCTCACCTGGCGTGACGCCCTGATCGCATTCGTGATGTACGGGCTCACCGGCCACGGGGTGACCATCGGTTTCCATCGACACTTCACCCACCGAGGCTTCAAGGCGAAGCGTTGGGTTCGGGTTTTTCTCGCGGTCGCCGGAAGCATGGCGATACAAGGCCCGGTGATCCAGTGGGTTGCGGACCACCGCAAGCATCACCGCTTCTCCGACAAGGAAGGCGACCCGCATTCACCATGGCGCTATGGGGAGAGCCTGCGGGCGCTGACCAAGGGCTTCTTCTATTCGCATGTTGGCTGGCTGTTCGACTGGGACAAGACCCCGGAGCAGCACTATGCCGGAGAACTCCTGGCGGATCGCGACATTCGCGCCGTTTCCCGGACGTTTCCCTTGTGGGTCGCAGTGTCCCTTCTGCTCCCACCTTTAGCAGGTGGTCTCTGGTCGTGGTCGTGGCAGGGAGCCGTAACCGCGTTCTTCTGGGGGAGCCTCGTCCGGGTGAGCCTGCTGCACCACGTGACGTTCGCCATCAACTCGGTGTGCCACATCCGGGGCCGGCGTCCGTTCAAGACTCGCGACCGAAGCCAGAACGTCTGGTGGCTTGCAATCCTCTCGTTCGGAGAGTCGTGGCACAACTTCCACCACGCTGAGCCGGTTTCAGCACGTCACGGAGTCGACCGCTTCCAGATCGATTCGAGTGCTTTGCTCATCAAGGTGATGGAGAAGCTCCGCTGGATCAGCGATGTTCGGTGGCCCGACGCCGGGGTGATCTCCCGCCGGCGGTTGGCCGCCGGGCCCGCGACCTAGGCGGCAGCACCGAGCGGGTGGGGCCGAGCCCACCCGCCGTGTACGTTCGGACACTTTTTCGATACGTCGACGCGCGCGAAGTTCTAGTTTCTGCGTTGGACCGCCGGAAACTAGGGAGGACGGGTCATGTACAAGTGCGTCGTCGTAGGAACAGACGGCTCGGGGACCGCAGACCGGGCGGTGGAGACAGCGGCCGAACTGGCCCGCCAGTGGGGAGCTCCTCTGCACATCGTCACGGGCTTCAGAGCAGGAGCAGGCGGGATGGCGGCGGCGTCGGGGGCGCCGTTCGTGGAGGCCGCGGCCGATGGTTTCGCGCGTGAAGCCGCCGACCAGGTGACCGAGAACGCGGCGACGGCCTGGGGCGAAGGGCTCCAAATCAGCCGGCACAGTGTCGGCGGGCACCCGGCCGACGCGATTCTCGATGTGGCCGACCAGGTAGGCGGCGACTTGATCGTCGTCGGTTCGAAAGGCATGCACGGTGCCCGCCGTTTTCTCGGCTCGGTCCCGAACTCGGTTGCGCACGGCGCGCAGTGCGCCGTGCTGATCGTCAAGACCGACTGAAATTCGCGGGGGCGCTGAAGTCCAACCGCTCCAGCGGCATGCCCGAAACTCCGTTGACGGTCTTCACCGCGAGTACCTGGTGGAGTTCAATACGACGCTCCACGAAGCCTAAGCGCGATCCTGCAAGGTAAAGGCGCCACACGCGAGCGCGGCCCTCGCCGACTTCGCGAACCGCCTCGTCCCAGTGAGCCTCCAGGTTGGCGCCCCAAGCCGCGCACGTCCGCGCGTAGTGCTCACGGAAGTTCTCTTCGTGACGTACCTCGAAACCGTTGTCCTGTATCGCCCCGATGATCGTTCCCACGGCCTCGAGCTCTCCGTCCGGGAAGACATAGCGATTGATGAATCCACCAGTCCTCGAAGGCTCGTACGTGACGGCCCTGGTGATGCAATGGTTGAGCAGCCGGCCGTGGGGGCGGAGACGACCGGCAAGAAAACTCACATAGCCGGCGAGGTTCTTGGCCCCGATGTGCTCTGTCAGTCCGATGCTGCTGACCGCGTCAAACCCGGTTTCGCTGACACTCCTGTAATCCGCATAACGAATCTCGGCCAGGTCGGTGAGGCCAAGATCTGCGACCGCCTTCTGCCCGTACTCGGCCTGCTGGCGAGAGAGCGTCACGCCCAGTGCGCGCACGCCGTAGTGCTTGGCGGCGTGCAACACCATCGTTCCCCATCCGCAGCCGACGTCGAGTAGCCGCTGCCCAGGTTGCAGGTCCAGTTTGCGGCACACCAGGTCGACCTTCTCTTCCTGCGCCTCCTCGAGAGACGCCCCCTCATGCGGAAACACGGCACACGTGTATGCCATCGAGGGTCCCAGGATCCATTTGTAGAACTTGTTCGACACGTCGTAGTGATGGCTGATCGCACGGGAGTCGCGGCTGAGAGAATGCCGGAGACCCCACCATGGTCCCGGACGAACCTCCTGCGGCGGTGGAGGAATCGGCCGAACGATTTCCGGTCCGAGCTTCCGAAGAACCTCGAGCCTCTTCGTCCACGACAGCGATCCGATCCGATCGCTGGAGAGCATGAGCAGAGTCGAGTACATGTCACCCTCGAGATCGAGATATCCCGACACGTACGCGCGGGCGAGACCCAAGTCGCTGGGTGCCGTGGCGATGTAGTTGAGGGCCCGTGGGTCCTTCACCACGAGGCGGCTGGTTGCGTTGGCCGGCCCTGCCGAGCTTCCGTCGTACGCCTCGATTGCGATAGGGCTTCCTGCTCCTACAACCGACGCCAGCACCGGGGCTATGGGAGAGCGGGGTGCCATGGGTTTCCTCCAGTCCTGTCCGGTGGGCCCGCTACCTCGAGCGGACACACTTGTCATACAGGTCGAGCAGACGTCCTGAGGGGTCGTACTGATCCTTCAGCTTGTCGTAGACCGGTCCGTTGTACAGCTCCCAAAAACGGGATTCGTCGTAGAAGGCAGTCGAGTAAAGCGACTTCCTGCCCCCGAGGCGGTCGACTTCCTCCTCGACCCACCGGTTGTGGTGGGACTGGTCCATTCCCGCGGATAGTGGAACGCTCGACCAGAAACCCACGTTGACGTAAAGCGCGTCCGGATCGAGTTTGTACAGCTCCCAGACCGACGACCGATCGCGGAGGCGCAGCGGGCAAAGCCAGAAAGGAGTGATCGGAACCTCGCGTTGGAAGTCGGCGACGAATTCCGCGAGACGGCCGACCGGGACCTCGACGTCCTGGATCACATTCTCCAGCTTCGGTCGGCCGAGCATTCGATCCATCCTGGCCTTCAGCCCGTAGCGTCCCTCGAAGTCGACGATCTTCCAGTACACGTCGCTGCGGAGGAACCGGGGACCGACGAGGCGGCGGATCCATGGCTTCTGCACCCCGAAGGCGCGCGAGCACCAGAACCAGTCCGTGTCCCAGCGCCACAGATAGTTCCGAATGGTCAACCAGTCCTCGGTGTGCTCCTGGATCGACCGGTAGTAGATCCCCATATAGCTGTAATCGCTAACCGACGGAGCTTCGGAGGCCCAACTCCCCAGTGTCAGATAGCTCTCGTCCCTGGAAAAAACGCATCCGTCGATGAAAGCGACGCCCTCGCCGTCAAATGATCCAGCCGCGCAAACGTCGGCGAGCGTTTCGACCAGTCGGTCGAAGTCGTCGAATCGCACGTGCCGCAGGTGGACATAGGGATGGACGGGTTCGAGTTCGATCCGGGCGCGAAGCGCGTAGCCGAGCGTTCCGTACGAGTTGGGGAACCCGAAGAACAGATCACGGTGCTCGCCGTCTCGCGTAGCCGTCACGACTTCGCCGGCCCCTGTGAGGATGTCCATCTCGAGCACCGACTCGTGCGGCATCCCGTTACGCCACGATGAGCTCTCGATACCAAGACCCGTGATCGCCCCGCCGATGGTGATCGTCTTCAGCTCGGGGACCACCAGGGGCATCAACCCGTGAGCAAGGGTGGCATCGACCAGGTGTTCGTAGGTCGTCATTCCCTGCACATCCGCCGTCAGCGAATCGCTGTCGATGTCGATGACCCCGTCGAACGCGGCGACGTCGAGGCCTGGCCGGGACGAGTTGCCTCTAGGCCGGAAGAGGTTGGAGGTCTTCTTCGCGAGGCGCACGGGTTCGCCCTGCGGTATGCCCTCGAATTCGGTTCGAAGATCTTCCACCCGCTGGTGGTACTGGTTCCGGTTCGCTGACGCGCGTTGGGCAGACCCCGTGGTACCGGCCAGTGTCATGCGAAAAACCTACCCTGCCGAACGGGTGACCCGATCACTGGGGCGACCGTGTGGCAACCCGGCAGACCGGCGGGGCTATCAGACGAGAGGGCCGGGGTAGGCCGCCTCGGCCTTGGCCTCCAGCCGGCGGGCCTGGCGCCTCACGACAAAGATGATCGCGATGATCACGACCGCGGCCACGGCCCCGAGGACGATATTGATCGTGCCGGAGGCCTTCTGAAGGGAGTTGCCCGCCAGATACGAGGCAAACGTGTATATCCCCGACCAGATGATCCCTCCGGCGGCGTTGTAAACGACGAACCGCCGCCAATGCATACGGTTCGTCCCAGCCAGGAACGCGGCATAGGTACGAAGTACGGACACGAATCGTCCGAAGAACACGACCTTTGCTCCGTGACGGTCGAAAACGTATCGCCCTACCTTCAGCTTCGCCTCGTCCAAGCGGACGTAGCGCCCGTAACGCTTGAGAAGCCGGAAGCCGCCCTTGTCGCCGATCCAGTATCCGATGTTGTCCCCGATCACCGCTCCAGCTGAAGCGACGAGGAAGATGAACCACGGGTTCAGATGGTGGTACTTCCCGGCGAACGTGCCTGCAACGATCAACGCGGTTTCGCCCGGGAGAGGTATCCCAAGGCTCTCCAGTCCGACCAGCACGAAGACCGCCCAGTATCCATTCGAGCTGATGAAGTGGTTGACGTTCACTTGCTCTACAGCGAGTTTGTCTCGTCCAGGGTCGAGCCCAATCTCGTAGCGGCATCTATGTACTCCTCGACCATGTCGAGGACGACTTGGCCGGCGGACTTGGGTTTATTCATCTGGCCAACCGCCTGCCCGATGAAATAGTTGATCAGCTCACGGGCGCCATCGTTGGACGCCGCGCTTCGAGCGATCCTCAGCTCCGCCTCGGCGACGAGCGCGCCTTGGAGCGGCATGGGGAGCGGCTTCGGGTTCGCCGGGTCCTCCCACTCGTCCGTCCACGCCGAGCGCAGCTGACGCGCCGGTTTTCCAGTCTTGGCGCGCGAACGGATCGTGTCCGCGGAGGTGGCTTGAAGGAATTTCTCCTTTACCACCGGATGAGTCTCGGCCTCGTCGGTCGTCAGCCAAACCGAGCCGCACCAGACGCCCTCGGCGCCCAAAGCCAGCGCTGCGGCCACCTGGCGCCCGTCAGCAATCCCCCCGGCAGCCAGGACCGGCACCGGGGCCACTGCGTCCACCACCTGCGGGACCAGAACCATGGTCGCGATCTCGCCGGTGTGGCCTCCAGCCTCGTACCCCTGGGCGATGATCATGTCGACGCCGGCCTCCTTCTGGCGCCTGGCGTGCTCCACCTTCCCTACCAGACCGCCGACCACCAGACCACGTTCGTGGGCCTCCTCGACGAGATAGTCGGGCGCAGGGCCGAGGGCGTTGGCGATGAACTTCACTTTGGGGTGGCGCCAAACGACTTCGAGCAGCTCCTTGGTGCTCTCGCGAGAGAACGGCATCCGACGGTCGCCGCCTCCCCCACCCGACTCGGGTAAGCCCGGGACGTGGTACTTCTCGAGGATCTCGTCCACGAACCGACGATGCTCCTCGGGAATCAGGTCTACGGCCTCGCTCGCGGTGAGGCCACCGGCGTCGTCACCGACGTACTTCGCCGGTACGATCACGTCGACTCCGTAGGGGCGGTCCCCGACGTGCTCGTCTATCCAATCGAGGGCGATCTTGAGATGCTCGGGCGAGTATGCAACGGCCCCCAGCACCCCGAATCCGCCCGCCTTGCTTACCGCAGCCACCACGTCCCGGCAGTGGCTGAAGGCGAATATGGGAAACTCCATCCCCAGAAGGGCACAGGCTCTAGTTCGCACGGTCTTACACCCTTCCAGAGTCGCGGCGTCTTTTTCCAGGTACGGAGAAACCCTAAGGCCTAACCTCGTAGTACAGGTTGGCGGGATCCTCAAAATCGTGAACCTTGAATCGCCCGAAGCCCGCCTGGCGGCACATACGTTCCGCGAGCTCGGAGTTGAACCCCAGGGTGCCGAGCCCCGCGCCCCCGGGCTCTGACATCGCCGAGGACATGCACGTGGCCACCGAGGTGGAGCACATCATCGCGAGAAGCGGGTTCCGAAGATTGTCGGACCAGTTCGGCCCGCAGCGGATCTCCTTTATCAGCCAGGTGCCATCCGGGGCGATCGCCCGCCTGATCGCAGCGATCGCCTGATCCGGTCTCGGCATCTCGTGGATGCAGTCGAGCGTCACGATCAGGTCGAACGGCGGCGACGGGGGAAGCTCTTCCGCTTCGGTCACGTGGAACTCGATGTTGTCCAACCCGGCCTCGTCAGCCTTGACCCGTGCCCTCTCTATGGCGTGTCGAGAGATGTCAAAGCCGTCGAACCGCGACGACGGGAACGCCGCCGCCATGGCAAGGAGCGCGACTCCCGCGCCGCAGCCGACGTCCGCCACCCTGGCTCCAGCGCGGAGCCGCCCGCTCACCCCCTCGAGGGCTGGGAGTATCACCGGCACAAGCGCCAGCCGGCTCCAGGGACCGAGCATCCTCTCGACGTGATGCGCCGCAGACGGCCCGAGGTCGTCGTACGACAGGCCAAGGCCCGTCCGGAACGCATCCGCCAGCCGGTCGACCACCTCCGGAGCGGCGGACGACCCGGTGAACGCACCGGCTGCGAACCAGAGACTGCCGTTCTCGTCGGCGAGCACCTCGGCGCCCTCTCCCCTCAGCATGAACGTATCGCCGTCCGGGGTATCGACCAGGCCGGCGGCGGCCTGACCGCGGAGCCACTCGAGCACCCATCTCGGGTGGAGGCCGGAGCGGCCGGCAAGCTCCTCCGCCGACAGCCACCCTGCGCCCGCCATCGCCTTGTACAGACCCAGCCTGTCACCCAGATGGATCATCAGGGAAACCATCTCGCCCTGCTTGTACTGCCACACTCGCAGCGCGAAGAGCGCCCGTGGGTCGGGAGGAACCCTCGCGCCCACAGGCCTGCCGTTGTCACTCATGGCACCCTTTGGTAGCACGATTCGGGTGAGAGTATTTGGGACTATCCGAGGTGGCGGTTCAGCGATTCCAGCTTCTTCGTAATCGCGCCTTCGAATCCGGGGCGATAGTCGATCTTCACCACGACGCTCACTCGTTGGGTGCCTTCCGCGACTTTCTCGACGCAAGCCTTGACCAGATTCATCACCTCGTCCCACTCCCCTTCGACGTTCGTGAACATCGCGTTCGTCTCGTTAGGAAGCCCGCTCTGTCGGACCAGGCGGACTGCCTCAGCGACCTGGGCGCCGACAGACTCGCCAACGCCAAGCGGTGTGATGGAGAATGCAGCGATCATGCAGCAAGCTTTCCCCAGCGTCCACCTTCTTCGCATCACTCTGCTCGACATAACCCCACGCGTCTGGCGGTTGTTGAGGGTGCCGAGCACCACGCCGCTATCGGTGCTTCACCCCATCATGCAGGTGACCATGGGATGGGAGGACCGCCATCTGCACGAGTGGCGGGTAGGTGATCGCACTCTCGGTTCCGCAGAGGAGGAGGACTGGGGCGAGGAGCTCGAGGACGAGAGCGAGTTCGAGCTCGGCGAACTGGCAGACGCCGACTCGGTCATCCATTACGACTACGACCTCGGCGACGGGTGGGAGCACCTGATCGAAGTCGTGTCGGTCGAGCCGTACACCGCATCGGTTCCGCCGGTTGAGGTGCTCGACGGAGCCCGGTCGGCCCCGCCGGAGGACTCGGGAGGTCCGTCCGGGTACGAGCACCTTCTGGACGCGCTGAATGACCCGGACGATCCTGAGCACGACGAGGTGGTGGCATGGCTAGGCGACGCTTTCGACCCGGAGGAATTCGACATCCACGCGGTCAACGGCCGTCTTGAGTGGTTCTGGCGGACCTGAAGTACCTTTTCACCATCATGACGGTCATAAAGATCAACGCCATTACCGTCCCTGAGGGCAGCGGCGACGAGCTTGCCCGGCGGTTCGCCGCCCGGGCGGGGGCGGTCGATAACCAGGAAGGGTTCGAAGGATTCGAGCTGCTGCGCCCGACCGACGGGCGGAACCAGTGGTTGGTGGTCACCCGGTGGCGCGACGAGGACTCGTTCCAGGCGTGGGTTTCGTCGCCGGCGTTCGGCCACGGTCATGCCGGCGCAGACAGACCGGCGCCGCACGGCGGTCCGGTCTCGGTTTCGTCGGAACTTTGGTCGTACGACATCGCCGGGGGCTCGTCGCCGGGCTAACTCCTGCCCGAACACACCCGACAAGCGCACCGGCAACGCGGATGTGCGCAAGACTTGCGTCGTGCAAGGCATCATCGACTCGGACCAGCACCTCTATGAGCCTCGCGGCATGTGGGGCGAGTACATCGACCCGTCTTCACGAGCGGACGCGCTCGACCTGGTGGACGACGAGCTCGGATACACCTGGGTGGTTTGGAAAGACCGGCGGCTAGGTCTGGCAGACGTCCACCGTCCTGGCGACACCGCGTCCTGTGGCGAGCACCGTCAACGCCAGCGATCCGGTTCGCCCCCGAGTTACAGATACGACGAGTCCCTCCCGGACTCTTACTGGGATGTCGCGTCGCGCATCGCCTGGCTCGATTCCGTCGGGCTGGACGGGGCCGTCTGCTTCCCTAACTACGGTTTGCTCTGGGAGCGGCTGCTTTCGGGTTCGCTCCCGGCCGTTACCGCGAACATGCGCGCGTGGAACCGATACTGCGCGGAGGTTCGGGCCGACAGCGCCGGTCGTTTGCATCCGGTGGCTCACTTGAGCCTGCGCGACCCCGAATGGCTTCTGGCGGAGCTGCAGTCACTCTCGGACGCGGGCGTGAAGCTCGCGATGATCTCGGCCGGTCCCGTCGACGGTAGGCAACTTGCTCACCCCGACCACGAACACATCTGGGCCTGGTTCGTCGACCACGGGATTACCCCCGTTTTCCACGTCGCCGACCAAGTGCGCGTATTCGATGACTGCTGGTACGATGAGGACTTCGTCCCAGTGACCGAGTCGGTTTTCCTGTGGGTGCCGCCCGCTCTCGCGCTGATGGACTTGATCATCCACGGTGTCTTCGACCGGCATCCGTCCCTCAACGTCGGAGTCGTGGAGCTCAGCTCCATCTGGGTCCCCCAGTTCCTGCTGATGCTCGACGGCGGGACCGATTTCACCAACCGCCTGAACGGCCGCCCCGTCACGCCTTTGCAGCGACGACCGAGCGAATACTTTCTCGAGCACGTCCGGGTCTCCTCCTTCTCCTACGAGGACCCCCGCCGGTTGACGGCAAGGACGGGTGACGTTTTCATGCTTTGCAGCGACTATCCGCATTCGGAGGGGACCGCGTCTCCAGTCGCTGATTACGAGAGAGCGGGATGCTCTCTTCAGGACCTACCCGGGCTGTACCACGACAACATCGAGAGTTTGCTGGGCATCTCGAACTGACAATTCGGCGGGCGGTGCGGTCAAGCGGAGAAGCCGGCTGGGTGCCTCGGTAGCTCACCGACCGATGCCCGCAGGGAAGCCAAGAACTTTCGGCTGACCTCCCGGCTGTGCTGAATGAGCCTTGCCGTATGGCGGAAGTCGGTGATCGGGACACCAGACGTATCCGCGCCGGGAACCACGATCACCCGCTGCCCAGTCCGCGCGACTGCCGCCGGCTCGGGCAGACGCGCGTAGCGGCTGATCTCGAAGCTTCGAATCAGCACATCGAGCGCGCTGAGACGCCTGACCATGGTCGCGTCGAGTGAAGGTGGCTCTCCGAGGACGAACACAACCGAGGCGTCAAGGTCGACCGCGCGCTGAACCGGGAAGGGCTCGAGGACTCCGCCGTCGACGTGCCGGTGCCCGCCGAGCACGGCCGGCGGAAAGAGCCCGGGGAGGCAGGCGCTCGCGTAGAGGATCTCCGGCGCCGGCCCGGTACCCCACCACCTGGCCACGCCGTTGTCGAGGTCGGTAGTCACAACCTGCAGGCCGACCCTCCCCTCGGCCAGGTCACTGACGGGGCAAAGCCGGGCGATCAGTGAGCGCAGGGCTTGCGGGGTGTACAGGTGGCTTTGCCGGGCGATAAGCCGGCGGACCAGGCCGTAGCCGTTTCGCCCGAACACGTCCGGCTTGGTGAGTCGCCTCCACACGCGATCCAGCGACTCGGCCCTTTCCACCGTGGGTTCCAGCGCCATGTAAGCCGCGTTCAGCGCCCCAACGGAAGAGCCGACCATCAGGTTCGGCACAATCCCGGCTTCGAGCAGGGACCTCAGAATCCCCACCTGCACCGCTCCGCTGCTTCCACCAGCCGGAAACACGAAGGCCACTTCGTTGGACACGCCCGGGCGCGTCAGCACGAATCCAACATAAGTGAGCCCGGTTACCGGCAGGCCTCGGCCGGGGAAACACCAGGTAAAGAATCGGCGCGAATCCCTTCATGGAGCGGGTTCGGCCTCGGTTAGCGGAAGTTAACCGTCCGTCGTGGAGGAACTGCGACTCTCGGGACAAATATCTCTTTACGTGACGCACCGGATCACGCGCCGCGACCTGCTGGCGGGCGCAGCCCTGACAGGAGCCGCTTGGGCAACCGGCGGGCGGGCGCTGGCGAGCACCGGCGCCACGTCTCGGCCCGACGGGCCGGCCGGGAGTGACCGAACGGTTCTCGGTCCCGGCGACCGTCCCTACCCGAATCGTCCTGCAGGAACGGAGTCCTTCCCCCAGATCCAGCACATCGTGGTCCTGATGATGGAGAATCACTCCTTCGACAACCACCTCGGCGCACTGGACCGCCCCGGCGTGGATCGCCTCACATTCCGCGGCGGGCGGGCGGTCAACTCCAACCCCGCTCCGGGCGGTGGCCTCGTGTACGCGACACCGGCCCCGTCGGCATGCCAGGTCGGTTATCGAATCAGCCAAAGCTGGGATGCAAGCCACAAGTCGTGGAACTACGGCCTTAACGACGGATTCGTCGCGCAGTGCGGCCCGCAGTCGATGTTCTATTACACACCGGAGCAGTTCCCTTTCTACTACGCACTCGCGTCGGTGTTCCCACTGTGCGATCGCTACTTCGCCTCAGTAATGGCCCAGACGTACCCGAACCGACGCTTCCTCATGGCGGGTTCCGCGTTCGGCCAGGTCGGCGACCCGTTGCCATCCCCGACGGATCCCGACCCACGGCCGGCGGGCTTCGGAACCGTGTTCGACATGCTCAACGCGTTCGGGATCAGCTGGAAGGACTACTTCAGCGACCTGCCGACATCGGGACTTTTCCCGTACGTCATCGAGCAGAACCCCACGAAGGTGGTGCCCGTCGCAGAGTTCTTCGTCGACTGCGAGGCGGGGACGCTTCCGGGGTTCAGCCTGGTGGAAACGGAGTACCAGGAGGGATCCGAGGAGAACCCGCAGGACGCCCAGGTCGGTGCCTACTTCGCCTACCGGGTCATCGACGCGGTCATGCGCAGCCCGAGCTGGCGGTCCACAGTGCTCATCCTCAACTTCGATGAGCACGGCGGGTACTACGACCACGTGCCACCGCAACCCGCGGTTAGGCCGGACGGGATCGTCCCTGCTGTCGGTTCGGACACGTACGGGGACCTGTACAGCTGGACCGGCTTCCGGGTACCTGCCGTCGTCGTGTCACCCTGGGCGAAGAAGGATTACGTCTCCCACACCCTCTACGACCACACGTCGGTGTTGCGGCTGGTCGAAAGCAAGTGGAACCTGCCCGCGCTTTCCGCGCGCGACGCTAACGCGAACAACATGCTGGACTGCCTGGATTTCGGCCGGCCATTCTTCCTGGTGCCGCCGGCCCTGAAACCTGCTGTGGTACCCGGTGGAGCGCCTGCTTGTATCGCCGCGGACCCGACCGCGGCGATCCCCTGATCGGTTGCTGCTCCAGCTTGTGGGCCTACACGGCGAGGGGTGACTGGTGCGACCGCTCGTCCAGGAATGACCACCATGCCCTAGCGGAGCGGGACGACCACTCGGAAACCGTCAACGGTTCGGCACCCAGACGATCGAGCGCCTCCGTCGTCCAAGCCGCGTGGGCCGCCTCCATCTCCGAATGGACCGCCCAGAACCGGGCCTCTTGGGCGCTCAGCCCGTAATGCTGATCGAGCGAAGCCGCTTTGGTGGCCGCGATGTCGCCGGCCTGGGTTTCGTACGCGGCGATGACCGCCAGTGCCTCGATCGGCCCGGCCTCTGCGGCTTCTCGGTACAGGTCTACGAGCTTCTGGGTGGCGACGGTTGCGACCTTGTCCTCCTCGGATCCGACCGCGGTCGCGAAGGCTTCGAACAGGTCGACGTGCGGCTCAGGACGGGAGCGTTCGTCTTCGACATTGCCGGCCACCAGATCGTGCGCAGGCCCGGCGGGCAGCCGGCTTGCCACCGCCTCGAGCGCCTCAGGCAGAACCCGCTCGAAATGCCGGTACTGCTCGGCGTACTCGGCCAGCTCCCCCCGGGTCAGCAGCCCTTCCTGCCATTGCCGGTAGTACGGATGGTCGAGGAGACGAAGACCTTCTACGGACCGGTCAACGGCGATTGCAACCTGAGATGCGGGCATCGGCGAAGAGTAGCCGAACTGCACCCTTCACCGATGCCCGATCAGGTCCTAGATGGAGCAGCCCAGGCTGGAGTTGTCGAACTCTTCTTGGACGATGTAGGGGTGCGAGTTGATCGTGATGTCCGCGCCGTTCGAGCCAGTCGGACCGTACGTGTAGGCGCACTTATCGCCTATCTCCGCGCCGGAGGCATCGAACCATGCGTTCAGGAGCGGGTCGGTCACCGTCTCCATCAGCTCGTGAGAAGCGATGCTGATCTCGGCGTCGGTGTCAGCGCCGTTCGGGGTTCCGCCGCCGGACTGGATTCCGCACCCGGAGAGATCAGTCCCCGCATAAGGCATCGCCGCGTACAGAACAGTCGACGAGCCGCTGGTGAAGTCCCCGTGATACGCGCAGAAGGTCGAGAACGAACAAGTGCTTCCCGACATGCACTCGTTCTCGCCCTTGGCAAGATAAACGAAGAATTCGCTCCCGACTCCAGTCGCCCAGTTGTTCGCCGTAATGGCCTTGGTCACCTCGTTCTGGATCTGAGTGTCGGACAACGAAGTGGACGGATAGGCCGTCGTGTCGGTCCAGGCTCCGCCGACCGAGGCGGAGTTGACAATGTTCTGATTGCTTCCACCGCTGGTCTGGTAGTACTGATGGGCGACGCCGTAGAGGCTGCTGCCGCCGATATCGCCGAAGAACTGCTGCAGCGTCGTGTTGTAGTTCGGCGCCACGGTGGATCCGGTGGGTTCCCAGAAGATCAGGTAGTTCTTCGAGCCGGACGCCTCGACCGGCCCGCCGTTGTACTGGAGCGGAATCGGCGCGCAGCCCGGACTCAGAGTTCCGAGGCAGCCGGTTCCAACCCCGATGGCTCTCTGCGCCGCCTCCGCCGCCCTGGTCAACAGCAGGTGCACGTGCCCGGCCACGGTGGCCGGCCCCGATGAGGCCGTCGCCTTGGCCCCACCTAACGCCGCGCTCGTCAAAGCCGCGACGCCCATGAACAGAGCCACCACCTTCTTCATACCTTCCCCCTTTTGGGATCACGGCCAAACCGCCAGGTTCGGTGCAAAGCTGCCGAACTCTACACGATTGGGATAAAAGGTTCCGGGGGAGACCGGCTCAACCGATGGCTTCAGCGGCCCATTCGAGGAGTTGGGGTACCAGCAGGGGCCACCCCTCGAACAAGGTGCCGCCCGACTGAACGCTCGACTGCCGTTCGATCCACTCCCCGTCACCCCACGGGGGCTCAACGAGCTTCGCTCCGGGCAGGTTGGCCGCCAGCCTCTCAGAGGTCTCGCGGGTGTGGTGGATGTCGCTGGCACCGCTACGGAACACGAGGATGGGAACCGTCATCTTCGCCGCCTCCTCATCGTCGAGGCCGGGCACCAGCGGGTCTCCACACGCGCAGTACGCGTGCATCCACCGTTGCATGACCTCTCTGAATTCCTCGCGGTCCATGTTGAGGAACCGTTCCCGGTTCCGGGGATTGCGGTCGACGACTTCCTTCCATTCGGGAAGATTGGCGACGTCTTCCATAGTTCCGTTCCAAACCGCCGCGAGCGATCCCCCGCAGTAATGGGTGCCGAGCGTCATGGTCCCGTAGACCCCGCCGCTGATCCACCACATCGCAACAGCGCGCGACACGTCGGGGTTGCACGCGGCCGTCAGAAGCGAAACTCTCGCTCCTCCGGAACCGCCGACGATCACGGTCGGACCGAACTGCAGCTGGCGCAGCAGCTCGGCGAGCGAGTCGGCCTGCATCGCCGACTCGGACGGCCCGCTGAAGCTGACCGACGAGGCCCCGCAATTGAGACGATCGTAAATGAGGACCTTCTTGCCGGCTGCAGCGAGGGCCTCGGCCATCTCACGGATTCCTCCGTAGTCCTTGCTGAAGCGGCCGCCAGGTGTGATCACCCATGGTTCTCCGTCGCCGACGATCTCGTAAGCGATCTCGAGGTCGCCCTGCTGGGCTACGGGCATTCGATCCCCTCCGAACGTTCTCGTTGGACTTATCCGCTCTGGCGTGGTCAAATGTGACACTAGCGTCTGAAAATCAGGTTTGCGCTCGGAGGGGAGGCCCAGAAATGAGCATGGTTGCGGACGATGTCAGGGTCGTCGACGCCGATACGCATCTGACCGAGGCACACGACCTTTGGACGAAGCGCGCCCCTGCGAAGTACAAGGATCGGGTACCCCGTGTCGAGGAAATCGATGGAGAGCCCACCTGGGTGGTCGACGGAACCCCGATCGGCTTCGCCGGAGGGGGCGGCGTCATCGACCGCGAGGGAGAGAAGTTTCCCTTCAGCGAGTCGATGATCGTCTGGGGCATCGATCGCATTCACGAGGCGGCGTACAACCCTGAAGTCCGGCTCAAGGTCATGGACGCGTGCGGCATATATGCGCAGGTTCTGTTCCCTAACTCGATCGGACTTGGCGGCCAGGGGCTAGCCAACGCGGTCCAGGATCCGGAGCTCAGGCGACTGTGCATCCAGATCTACAACGACAACGCCGCTGAAATTCAGCAGGACTCGGGCAACCGTCTACTCCCGATGCCCGTACTGCCGGCGTGGGACGTCGACGAATGCGTGCGTGAAGCTGAACGGGTAGCCGGACTCGGGTTGCGCGGCGTCAACATGACATCCGATCCTCAGGACCTGGGCTCCCCCGACCTGGCCAACCGAGCGTGGGATCCGCTTTGGGAGGTCTGCGCGGAGAAACACCTGCCGGTGCACTTTCACATCGGGGCGAGCCTCACCGCGATGAACTTCTACGGCAACTACTTCTGGCCCTCACAACATGAGTACGTGAAGCCGGCGATCGGCGGGTCGATGCTGTTCATCAATAACGCCCGCGTGATCATCAACACGATCTTCGCCGGCATATTCGACCGGTATCCCAAGCTGAAGATGGTCTCGGTCGAGAGCGGTGTGGGCTGGATCCCGTTCATCCGTGAAACGATGGACTACGAGCTTTGGGAGAACGCTCCTGTGCAGGCGGGCGAGCTCTCGCGTATGCCGTCCGAGTACTTCAAGGACCACTGGTACGCGACATTCTGGTTCGAACGCAACAACGGGGACGTGCAGGGCCTTCTCGACTCGGTCGGCGAGGACAACGTTCTATTCGAGACCGATTTTCCCCACCCGACCTGCCTCTATCCCTCCCCGCTGGACACCATCGCCGAGAAGATGCTCGCCTTGCGCCCGGAAACCCGCCGCAAGGTCCTCGGCGAGAATGCGGCCAAGCTCTATCGGCTTTGACGACTCCCCCTGATTCTTCAGATTGATTGTTGCGGCTGTAGGCCGACGCGCGCCTGACCACCCTTGCCCAAGGGGATCACCACCGTGACCCTGCCGGTCGGCCCGACCTGGCCGGTCTGAGTCGTTTGGCCTGCAGTGCCGTTTACCGTGACGACGACTTTCGAACCGGGTTCGTACTCTGACGGCGTCGTAACGGTCGCTGTCCCCGACCCGCTGAACACGAACCCTGCAGTGGTGCCCTCGCTCAGCGAGCTGAACTCTTGCGGCGCCGCCCGAACGACGCTCACTTGATAGCCCCACTGTGACCACTTCGAGTCGATCGAGGTGTATGAGATTACCGACGGGTTCCGGGGATGAGTGAAGTCGGCCATCATCCTGGGGACGTACTCCCGCAGGTCGCGTGCCCAGTACGCGAATTGATGCGTTCCGTAGACGTAGTTGTCGTAGTAGGCCGGAATCCCCGCAGCGACGAGGTGGCCATAGAAATGCTGGGTCGATTGGTAGGCCGCACCCTCAATGGCCGACGCGAACGGGTTTGGAGTCCGGTCGTACGGACCGTCCAGACCCGTTCCAGTCCACAGGTAAATGCTCATCCCCCGAAGGTTGGTTAGCAGCGTCGCTGGATCGTGGCCTTCCCAGTTGATCTGGTCGACGACCGGATCGCCCAACTCGGAGAACGGGGGCACGTGATCTTCCCCAACCTCGATGGCTTCGATTATCCCAACGGCACCGGCGAACACCTCCGGGTCGCGCTCGATTTCGGGCGCTCCCGAGAACGACGCCAGAGATGCGAACAGGTCGGGATGCCGAGCGGCCATCTCGGCGGATCCGTATCCGCCCTGGGACAGCCCCGCGACCGCACGGCCGGAACGGGTTGGAACTGTCCGCAGGTTCAGGTCGATCCAGGGGATCAGCGAGTCGATCAGGTAGCTCTCGAACTGGGACGGACCGTGGCTGGTGCTGGCGTTGACCCAGTTGGTGAACCAGAAGCCGCCGTCGCCGTCGAACCCCACGTCAGGCATGACCGTGATGAGGGCGTAGGGCGACGTCGTCGCCGCGGCATCCCCCTGGTCGATCCAGTCCGATGCTCGCCCCGACGTCCCGTGAAACAGGTAGAGCACGGGGTAGTGCTCGTCGGGCTGGCTCGAGTATTCGGTTGGCAGCAGGACCCGGACGTTGAGCGGGCGTCCGAGGTACGAAGACAGGACTTCGACGTTGTAGTCGCGCTGGTCAAGCTGCTGCACCGATACGACGTGTATGCCGGCCGAGTCCGAGAAGGTCACCGTCGGTGCTGAAGCGCGCGCCGAAGTGGTCACCGCGCCCGACAGCATGGCCAGCACAACGATCAATCCAAAGCGTCGCCGAGACCTCCTCAGAAGCCGCGCCACGCCCCCGGGGCTCCTACTCTCCGAGCGCTCTGCGCAGCTGGCCGACGCTCTGCTCGAGGGCAGCGACTTCCTGTCGCAGGTAGTCGACGTCGGCTCGCAACGATGCGACTTCATCGCCGAGCGAGGCCCCCTGACGCGGCGAGGGAGTGACCGAGTGGAGAGCAATGGTTTCCTCAGACGGCTCGCCCGTCAACAGTTGGACCCACCGTTCTTCTTTCTGTCCCGGTTGTCGCGTGAGCCGGCTGACAAGAGGCTCCGGCCCCTTGCTCAGGCGCTCCAGTTCCCCTTCAACGGACGCGAGGCTCTCGAAATCGGCCATTCGCTCCGTTCGAACCCTCAGTTCTCCGACAGTTTGCGGACCTCTGAGCAGGAGGACGGCCACGACTGAGAGGCCGCGGTCGTCCAGACCGAACCGTTCGTCGGCAACCTGCCGGTACCGGATCACCGAGCGACCGTGCGACGGATGAACGAATCGCACGAGCCCGGATTCCTTCAGCGACGAAAGCGCAACCTCGACGGTTCCGTCGTCGTATGCAACGACTGGCTCGCGGTTCGATGACTGGTTGCAAGCTAGTACCAGCGCGTTCAGGCTGAGCGGATACTGCTGGGGGGTGGTGAGCTGCTTCTCGGCCAGGCTGCCGATTATTCGGGCCTCGACTGTGTTCAACTCCATTCCGGCGAGCATACGGGGATCTCGAAGCAGCGGTCGCCGTCTGTCCCGAGCGCGTAGGCGGGATACCTGCCACCGAACATCGCACGGCAACGCTCGCTCCAGCTCATGGCTTCGGGGTCGCTGGTTATTCGATGATGGATTTGCTCGATGCGCGCCTCGTAGATGCGGTACTCGGCCCAGGAACCGGGGAAGTCCTTCACGCAGGCCACTTCTACCCACGGGAACGACCCCGTGGGTGCGAACCGGCGAACTTTGTTGCGATGGGTGTGACCCGAGAAGTAGCCGACGATCGACGCACGCCGAGCCGCGACCGATACCAAGCGATCCGTGCTCACCGCGTCGAGACAGTTGGCGCGCGCTGCGACGGGACCGAACAGCCGGTCGATGTCCTCCCCGCCCGCAGGGTGATGGCCGAACACCAGCACCGGTCGATCGGCGCGGGCCGCGACCTCGTCGAGCTCCTCGGCCTGCTCGTCGCTGAGCGCCCCTCCCGCCTGGCCAGGGCGTGCCGTGTCGAGAACTGCGAGGGTCGCTCCCTCGACGTCAAGCACTTGTACGGCCGGCACGTCGGGCACGCCTCCTGATGCTGCCGGCTTGTCGTGGTTACCCAACGTGACGACGAGGCGTTCTCCGAACTCGCTTCGGTACATCGACTCGAACTCGGCGAACTCCGGAGCCGTCCCCGCAGATGTCAGATCGCCCTTTGCCACAACGGCATCCGGGCGTATCGCAGCGATTTCGGCGACCGCCGCACGGTTCATCACCGTCGGGTAAGGATCGGTGCCCGGATCGAAGCGAAGCACCGGCCCAACCTCGAACCCGTCGAGAAGCCCGCACACGGTTTCTCCGAAATGCAGGTCGTTGACGGTCGCGACGGTCGCGAGGAGTTCGCCTGACCCCTGACGCAGTGACATCAAGCGAGAACCTAGTCCCTCGCAGATCAGCGTCGGTTGCGCGCCGTCGGAGAGCCAAATGGGGTGTTCAGCTCAACCGAATAGAGCCGCCTCGCCCGCGTCGTAGACGACCCGGCCGCCGTCGGTCAGCCGGGCTCCCTCGGTCACGCTGTGGGGCACCCGACGCCCGTCTTGCATGAGATGCTCGACCTGTACGTTCCTTGACAGCAACACGGCGTCGGCGACAAGCCGGCGATGGCACCGCCACCACACCGCCTCCGAGCACATGACGGCCGTGGACCGGTCGCGCAATTCGACCACAAGCCGGTCCAGCGCCTCCCAAAACTGATCGGTCTGCATGTAATCGGCGTAACCACGAAACGAGTCGTTCCTGAGGGCGCGATTCGGGGAGTCGGCTCGGGGTTTGCGAAAGCCGCCCAGGGCAGGCTCCCACCGATAGTCGATTCCGCTCGCGGGTACCCACGTCTCCATTTCCAAGCGACGCATGTGCGGAAGCCGGCGGCTCCCCGGTGCTGTGCGTATATCAACCAGCGAGGTGACCGCGGAACTTTCGAGAAGTCGAAGCAGATCATCGGCGGCCAGGGTCCCGTGACCCACGGTCGTCAATGGTCGGGTCGGGTTCAGTGCGACTGCGCTCTAGCTCGGCGGGGAGTTCGAGTTGAAGATGTCGTACAAGATCCTGGTTGACCCGTCCGGCCGAGACTCGTGAACGACTATGTACTTCCCGAGATCGGTCACTGGGGGTGCGCCTTCCGGCTCGAGACCAAGGGCATAATGCCCATATTCGATCGTCATCGTCCCGGCTTCCCGGACGTCGATCGGCTCGAGGTCGAGTGACCGCGCCCCGCCATCAAGAAGCATCTGCATCGTCGACTTGATAGCCGCTCGGCCTTCGCATGTAGGCATGCCCGGTGGCAAGAACCGTGCGTCTTCGTGATAAAGACTGGCGAGTGCGTCGGCGTCTTGGGCCGCCACTCCTTCGTGAAACGCCTTCGCCACGGAATCCACGTCAGCAATCGTCATCTCATCGCTCTCCCCGGTCGGCCACCGGCGTGGTGGCCTCGTGATACGGACAGACCGACGCTACGCCGCGAGCATCGCTGTCGGATGCGTTATATGGTCGTTCGTTCAAGGATCACACCTGATCCGTAGTCCTAGTGTCCGTAGGCTTCTTCGAGGGCACCGATGTCGGACACCAAGTTGCCGAGCGCCAGGTTCACGTCATCCTTGTGGTAACCCCACGTCGGTCCGAGATCGGCCTTGAGGACGGGACGCGGGTCAGCTTGCGTCTTTAGGACGTTGACCTGAAGCCAGGTGGCGCCGTCGGCGCTTTCGCATGAAGCGTCGTACAAACCGGGATAGGTAACCCACGAAGCGGATACCGCTTCAAGGAAGTAGGGACTGAGACCGCCGGTACCGCCTCCGATCGCGGCGGGGTTGACGCACGCCACCTGCTGGCCGGCCGAAATGAACTGGAGCGACAGGAGGCTGACGCCGGTGCCGGGGCGCCCGAACAGAGCCGCAGGCGCCGGCTCAGAGCCGAACGTCGAATAGGCGATCGCGCATCCGGGTGCCGCAAGAGAAGTGCAGAGCGGGATGTTCTTAAAAGTGCCGCCGACGGTCTTGCCTTCCGGCACCTGCAGGTTGCCGCCGGCAAGGATCGCGGCGATCAGCCGGTGTCTGACCGCCTGACTCGGATCGACCTGTTCGGCCAGCAGCCTGATCAGCATCGCGGCTCCCTGGGAGTGACCAATCACGATGATCGGACGGCCGTTGTTCTCATGCGCCAGGTAGTACTGCCAGTCAGATAGGAGGCTTGCGTACGCGGTGTTGATTGCTGGTGCCCCTCCGGTGAACAGGCCGCCGAGGGTCACTTGCCGGTACATGGGAGCCCAAACCCGGCATACCGACGAAAACCGCGACGCCTGCTGCTCCGCAACCGAGACTTCCGGCGGCTGGACAGTCAGGTCGGCGTTCAGGCCCGACTCAGAGCTGACCGTGGGGTATACGTAAAAGCAATCGAAGGACGAGCCCCGGTCCTGCGCGGCGGGCATACGGGTAACCGCACCCGATCCGGTGACGACCTCGGAACTCACATCGACGGCGCACGGGTCGGGCGTGGCTCCCGGCCTGCAAAGCCAAACCGGCTCTCCAGGGTTTACCGAGCCGTTGGACGCGCTCGGGGAGCCAACTGGCTCGATCGACGATGTGGTGGGCTCCGCTCGACCGCCCGCGGAGCTGCAACTCGAAAGAACTATCAGGACGGCTACCGCAAGGAGCGGACGCAGCGCCAACCGTCTCATCCCGACCCCGCGCGACGCACCGCCTGTGTCTACCACCGGGTGCGCAAAGGCGACGCGCCGACGCCGCCGCCTCACGACGAGCGGGGTCAGAAGCGCACGTGTGGACCTGACCGGATTTGAACCGGCGACTTCCTCGATGCGACCGAGGCGCTCTTCCGCTGAGCTACAGGCCCGGCGACATGCTAGTGGCACGAAAGCCGGCGCCCGATCTCACTGGGACGCTCTTCGCTCCAGGGCTTCCTGCAAGCGAACCTGCAGCACGGTCGTGGTGACGTCGCTTCGGGTCCGCTCGAGGACGGCACGCAATGCGTCAGCGGTTCGACGGAGCCCGCCCGTTACCGCATCGGGGTAGTCAACGCTGAGCAGGGCCTCGTAGGCGTCCTCCATGGTCGCGAGGAGCCTCTCAGCGGTCTCGGTTTCACCGGCGCGCAGCCGGTCGAGGAGATGGCGCCGTAACTCCGACGCCGCTTCGGCGAGCCCGTTCAACCAAGCCGGAAGCCCGACGCTCAAATCCGTGTACGCCGGCACTGCGCCCCCCTCGATGAGCACGCGGGTCAGGACGGCCTCGGCGAATTCCTTCTCGGCGTCGTGGAGAAAACCCGCGTAGGCGATGGCCGGGTACGGGGCCAAGACCTGCTGTGCTTCGCGAACTGCGGTCTCGCACTCGGATACCAGTACGGAGTACCGCTCCGGCTGCCGGTGGTGAACCGCCCGGATGGCGCTGCCGGCGGCCCGGATGGTCCGGCGGCAGGCTGCCAGGCCCGCCTCGCGAGCACTGTTCAGCCCGTCCAGGTCCCGGCGGGCCGATTCAACCAGTCCGGCCAGCTCTGGGCGGCCCGAACTACCGGGTTCGGCCGGTGCGGTCGGTTCGTTCAGGTCAGTTGGCGGCGCGACGCAGGTCGAGGTCGCCGTATCCGCTCACGCCCAGGTCGTACGCAGGCCTGGGCCTGGCCGGGCGCGACGCCGGCGGCATGAAGGTCAGCTTCAACTCCCGTTCGGCGGCCAGGTTGCGGAGGCGGATGAGAAGAGTGACGTAGCCGGTGAGCATCAGGTCGAACAGCACCTGAACCGACCACATCGCCGAAACTCCGGACATCATCGCCAAAAGCAGCGACCCGAAAACTCCTGCCGCCAGCGCGAAGAACACGTCCCTGCGCCGCCTCTGCGAGCGCCGGCGCCGGATCACCGACTCGCCCGTGGGACGGCGGGCCGGCACAGGTGCCGGTGCGGTGGCCGTTCGGGCCACTGGGCCGATGCGCTGGCCCCGGATCGTGGCGGACGGCCGGTAGGGCGGGATTGTCGAGCGGCCGGCGACCGGACCGCTGCGCAAGCGGTTGGCCGGGGCGACCGTCGAAGGTGCGGCCCGCTCCAGCACTGAAAGGTGCCGACGAAATGTCCCGACCGAATCGGAGAAGGTGCCCTCGGTCCGTGAGCGAAGCCACGAAACCAGGAGGACCCCCCAGATTATGGCCAGGACCAACAGAACCACCGTAGTCAAGACTCCTTGGCCTACTTTCTGTGTCAGGGACCGTAGGTCATGGCGCGCTGCGGGTGGTGGATACCCAAGCGATGCTCAGACCGTTGGTCCAGCCGGTACGAGAACACAACAGGGTGAACGCTGTTCAGCAAACGTTCAGGAAAGACTAACCGCCAATAGGCAACCCCGCCAGACCGCGGGCAAAGACGGCGGCTGACCTGCCGTTTTTGTCCGTTTTGGCCGTACCAGTGACTCGACCTCTGACCCAATCAGGCGAGCGGGTCGGTTCCCAGGTCCGAGGAATCTCCGATCGGGTCGTCGAAGCCGAAAACCGGGTTGGCCGCGGTGTTGATCAGCGGGTTGCTCAACGGGTCTCTGAGATCGCCGGCAGGACGACGCCAGTGGCCGCTACGGCCGCCGGTCTTCTCCCACAGGGCGAGGTCGCCGATCACCATCGAACGGTCCGCGGACTTGCACATGTCGTAGATGGTCAAGGCGGCGACCGCACAGGCGGTCATCGCCTCCATCTCGACGCCGGTCCGGTCGACGGTTTCTACCTGCGTCTCTACCTCCACGTAGTCGTCACCGAGCGTGAAGTTGATCGTCACCGCTCCGACGAGAAGCGGGTGGCACAGGGGGATCATGTCGGCCGTCCGCTTGGCCGCCTGGATGCCGGCTATGCGGGCGGCCCCGAGCACATCCCCTTTGGTGATCGCGTTGGCAGCGACCTTTCCGGTGGTCTCGGGCTTCATGAAAACTTTGCAGCGCGAGATGGCACGCCGGTGGGTCGGTTCCTTTGGGGTGACGTCGACCATCCGCGCCCGCCCGAGCGGGTCAAGGTGGGTAAGGCCGCGATCGGACATGACGTGAAGTTTACAGACCGGTGGAGCGGGTCGTTTCCGAGCCGGACCCCGGGTCAGCCGCCGATCTGGCTCATGCTTCGGGCCGGACGGATGAAGTGGACCTGGCCGATCGAGTGGCCCGCCCATTTTCTGCCGACTTCGCCTTCGATGGCTGCCGCCAGCTCGTCGTCGGTGCCTCCGCCCCGGAGTATCGACCGCAAGTCGGTCTCCCTCACCGCGAACAGGCAGTTGCGCAGCTGTCCCTCTGCGGTCAGGCGGATCCGGTCGCACGAGCCGCAGAACGGCCTCGTGACGCTGGCGATGACGCCGACCGTTCCGCCGCCGTCGGCGTAGGAGTAGGACTCCGCCGGCGCCGCGTCGCGGGCACCGGATCCATCGGGCGCGACGAGCGGCCATTCGCCGTCGATCGCGGAGATCACCTCCGAGGCTGGGACGACCCGATCTCCGGCCCAGGTGCCTTCCCCATCGAGCGGCATCCACTCGATGAATCTCACCTCGACCCGCCGCTCGCGCCCGAACGCCGCAAAGTCGAGGATCTCGTCGTCATTGACGTCCTTGACGAGGACACAATTAACCTTCACCGGTTCGAGCCCGGCCGCGACGGCAGCGTCGATCCCTTCGAGAACCGAGGCGAGAGCGTCGCGACCGGTTATCTCGGCGAACCGTTCGCGTTTCAGGGAGTCGAGAGAGATGTTGATTCGCTTGAGACCCGCTCTGGCGAGGTCGGCCGCCTGGTGCGAGAGGGTCGCACCGTTCGTCGTGAGGGCCACGTCAACCCCAAGCTCGGACAGGCGGGAAACCAGAACCGGCAGGTGGGCTCGAACGGTTGGCTCCCCTCCCGTGATCCTGACGCTCTCGAAGCCGAACCGCTCGACGCACACCCTGGCGACACGGGACAGCTCCTCGTAGGTCAGGAGGTCCTCGCGCGGGAGCCACTGCATCCCTTCCTGCGGCATGCAATAGGTGCAGCGGAAGTTGCAGCGGTCGGTTATGGAGATGCGCAGGTCGCGGACCGTCCGGTCGTAGGGATCGACGAGCGCGACAACCACGGCCCCAGCCTAGGGGCTCAGGAGAAGCAAGCCGACTTCGTCCCCCTGGGAAACGCCCGCTCCGGGCTCGACGACCGCGAGCGCGTTCGACAACGACATCGCCTTCAGTTGATGCGATCCCTGCCCCCCTGCCGACTTTGCGTGGAGCCGGCCGTCCGGTCCGAACGCTGCTTGAACCCGCACAAAACTCGTCCGCCCGTCGCGAGCCCCGAGGAAGCGGTCATCCGCGAGGCCCATCACGGGGTGCCGGCGGAGATCACCGTCGCTGATCCCGGCTATTCGCCTCAAGCCTGGTCGGGCGAGAACCTCGTAGCTGACCATCGACGAGACCGGATTACCGGGCAGCCCGAACACAGGGACCGATCCGATGGTTCCGAACGCGAACGGCTTCGCCGGGCGGATTGCGACTTGCATCCACTCCATCGAAGCGATCTTGTCGAGTACCGCCTTCACATAATCGAACTCGCCCATGCTCACTCCGCCGCTGGTGAGGATCGCATCGCACCCGTCGGCGGCCGCGGTGAGGCGTTGCCGGATCTCGTCCTCATCGTCGCGTGCGATGCCGAGGTCGACTCCCCGGTACCCGTCCCGGGAAAGCAGTGCAAGCAGCGTCCGGCGGTTCGAGTCCCTGATCTGGCCCGCACGGAGCGGGCCGCTCCCCTCGACCAACTCGTCACCGGTCGACATCACACCGACGACGGGACCCGGAACGGCCTGAACTTTTTCCCGGCCGACGCTGCACAGAACACCGACGTGACCGGCACCGAGAACCGTGCCAGCGCGGAAGACCAACTCCCCGGTCGCGATGTCCTCCCCGGCGCCGCGAATGTGCTCGCCCGCCTTCGCCGGCGCTTCGACGACAACCATCTCGCCGTCGGCGCGGGTGGTCTCGACGATCGCGACGGCATCGGCTCCCTCAGGAAAAATGGCGCCGGTCATGATGCGCAGCGCCTCGCCCGATCCGACCGAGGCGGTCGGAGCGTGTCCGGCCGCGATCGTGCCGATCACCTTCAACCGGACCGGATCGTCCGCACTTGCCGAAGCGACGTCGGCGGCGCGGACGGCGTACCCGTCCATCGCGCTGTTCGCGAACGGAGGAACCGGACCTGGCGCCTCGACGTCCTCGGAAAGAACAAGCCCGAGCGCATCAGACACGTCGATCGAGCGGCCGCCGGCCAATTTGCATCCGGCGAGGACGGTTTGTATTGCCTCGTCGAGAGGAATCAACGCTCGGCGGCGTGCTCGGAGTCGAGCAGCTTCTGCAAATAAGCGCGGAACTCGGGGCCGAGATCGTCTCGTTCGAGCGCGAACTCGACGGTCGCCCTCAGGTAGTCGAGCTTGTTGCCGACGTCGTAGCGACCGTGGGTGAAGACGTAGCCGTATACCGCCTCCCTCGCGAGGAGGTGCTTGATCGCGTCAGTCAGCTGGATCTCGCCGCCCCGCCCCGGTGGGGTCTCCTCGATCGCGTCGAAGATCCCAGGGGTCAGAACGTAGCGGCCCATGACGCCGAGGTCTGACGGCGCATCGTCGGGGGAGGGCTTCTCGACGATGTCGTTCACCTTGACCAGGTTGTCTCCGGCCGGCTCGGCCGCCGCTGAACCGTACAGGGAGATCTCCTCCCTCGACACCTTCTTCAGCGCGAGGACGCTCGCTCCCGTGCGCTCGTACGCGGCAAGCATGCCGGCGAGGATCCCCGACTTCTCGTGCATGATGTCGTCGCCGAGCAGAACGACGAAGGGCTGGCCACCGACGTGCTCGCTCGCCACGGACACGGCATGCCCGAGGCCGAGCGGCTCGCCCTGGCGGACGTAGTGGATGTCCGCCATGTCGGCGATCGCCCGCATCTGAGCGAGCTCTTCCTCCTTGCCGGCCTTCTCGAGGTAGTACTCGAGCTCGAAAGATCGATCGAAGTGGTCCTCCAGCGTCCTCTTGCCGCGCCCGGTTATGACCAGGATGTCGGTGATTCCCGCGGCGACGGCTTCCTCGACCACGTACTGGATCGCCGGCTTGTCGACGAGGGGGAGCATCTCTTTCGGTTGAGCTTTTGAAGCCGGGAGGAAGCGAGTGCCGAGACCTGCTGCAGGAATCACGGCCTTCTTGACAGAGGTCGACATGCGTGGAGTTCTACCACCACACACGGTTTCGACAACACCGACCCGGCTGGGGGCCCTGTCCCCCGGCCGTGACACAACCCGGATGGGGCCCCTGCCCCACGCCCGGCCGTGACACAACCCGGATGGGGCCCCAGCCCCATCCTCCTCCGGAAGCGTGAGGCCCCTGCCCCACGCCCGGCCGTCGCAAAGGAGGTGGCCCTGAGATAAACTTGGCACTCGAGGACGTTGAGTGCTAACGGCCCAGTCGCCATCAGGAGACCTGATAGATGCCTACCTACGAATACAGGTGCAAAGAGTGCGGGGAGCACCTGGAAGTGGTGCAGTCGTTTAAGGACGAGGCATTGACGATGTGCCCCGGCTGCGGAGGTGACCTGCGGAAGGTCTTCGGGAGCATCGGCATAGCGTTCAAGGGCAGCGGCTTCTACAAGACGGACAGCCGCGCCTCTGCTTCTGCTTCCAAGTCGACTAAGCCCGACGCCGCCAAAGCCGAATCGGCTTCGGCGAAGTCCGAGGGCGGCAAATCCGACTCGGGGAGCTCATCGGGTTCGGGAGATTCCTCCTCCAGCTCAGGCACCTCGTCGGGATCCGGCTCCAGCTCCGCTGCGGCCGCCTCCTAACTCCCGCCGGCGCCGGTGCAGCGCGCGGACATAGGCGTCATCGGCGGCTCAGGCTTCTACGAGTTCCTCGACAACTCGGCGGAAGTGCGGATCGAGACCCCGTGGGGAGAGCCCTCAGGCGCCCTGACGGTCGGCTCGGTCGGCGGCCGGTCGGTCGCGTTCCTCCCACGCCACGGGCGCGGCCATCAGATTCCGCCACACCGGATCAACGCCCGCGCCAACCTCTGGGCGCTGCGCGAACTCGGCGTCGAGCGGGTCATCGGGCCTTGTGCGAGCGGATCCCTTCGGGCGGAGATCGGTCCGGGTGAGCTGGTGATTCTCGACCAGCTGGTCGACCGCACCTGGGGCCGGCCCGACAGCTACTTGGAGTCGAGCGTCGTGGAGCACGTGAGCTTTGCGGACCCTTACTGCCCGGAGGTGCGTTCGGCCTTGGCCGCCGCGGCGGGTGCCGGTTGGGAGGAGGCGCGGGTGCACCAGAGGGGAACTGTTGTCGTGGTGCAAGGGCCACGCTTCTCGACCCGTGCCGAGTCGCGTTGGTACGGCGGAGCAGGAATCGACGTCATCAACATGACCCAGTACCCCGAGGCCTACCTCGCCCGGGAATTGGGGATGTGTTACGCGGGGGTCGCGCTCGTGACTGACCGGGATGTGGGCGTGGAGGGCGACCCGTCCGTCGAACCGGTGACGATGGAAGCGGCCATGTCGGTGCTGGCGGCGAACGTCGAGAGGACCCGGTCCCTGCTGGCCGACGCCATCCCGGCGATTCCCCGAGCCGCCTCGTGCGGATGCCGCGAGGGCGGAGCACCAAGCCTCCGGAGGCTCAGATCGGTTTGAGCGACACGGTTGGCGTGCGGTGCGTCTCTTGCCTGACCTGCTAGTTGACCGGGCGCATGGCAGAGTGAACGTCGATGAATCCTGTGCCGTCTTTCGGAGACGATTGGCCACCGCCCGCGACTGAACCGGTGGCGCAGTGGCACGCGCCAGACGGCCCGTGGTCTATCCCTCCTGCCCCTTCTGCGGGACCGGCGGAACAGTGGCCGGCGCCCTCGGGTGACCCCGTAACCCCACGGCAGGCGCGACGTGGCGGACGTATAGGCGCAGGCCTCGCCGCCGCCGGCGCCTTCGTCGCCAAGTACGGAGCGCTGCTCTTCAAGTTCAAGGTCTTCACGGTGATGGCCACGATGTTCGTGTCGATCGCCGCGTACGCGCTGCTGTGGGGTTGGCCCTTCGCGGTCGGTTTCGTCCTGCTGTTGCTGGTGCACGAGACCGGCCACGCCATCGAGATGCGCCGCCAGGGGATTCCAGCCTCGGCGCCGATGTTCATCCCGTTCATAGGCGCGATCATCTCGATGCGGGGACGTCCCATCGACGCGTACCACGAGGCCCGGGTGGGCCTCGCCGGACCCGCGTTCGGATCCGCGGCGTCACTCGTCGTCGCGCTGATGGCCTCCTCTCAACACTCGAGTTTTCTCAAAGCCCTAGCCTTCATCGGTTTCTTCTTGAACCTGATCAACCTCTTCCCGGCCCTTCCACTGGATGGTGGCCGTGCAGTCGGGGCGCTCCATCCGGTGGTGTGGCTAGTCGGGCTTGTCGGCCTGGTTGGTGTCGAGATCTGGCGACCGAGCCCACTCGTGTTCCTGATCATCCTTCTCGGAGGCTCCGAATTGTGGAGGCGCTGGAAGGGTCGGAACACCCTCGCTTCCCGGATCTACTACAACCTGCGCGCTTCACAGCGCGCCGGGATCGGAGTTGCCTACTTGGCACTCGTCGCAGTGTGTGTAGCCGGGATGAATGCGACGTATGTCGCGCGCACTATTCACTGAGTGCGACGGCATTCTGGCCGGGTTATCGCGCTACCGCATGATGCCGGTGTGCCCCAGCGAATAGCGCCCGGGCTGCGGCCACACACATAAACCGTGCGGGCCGGCGCCGACTGGTATCCGCGCCAACAGCTTGCCGGTCGTCGCATCGATTGCGTAGACGACGGAGTTGTAGCGCCCGGTCACCCAAAGCACCTTCCCGTCGGCCGACACGTTCCCCATGTCCGGGCTACCGCCCCCAGGAAGCAACCACTTATGCACGGCCGCGCCGGTCGAGAGGTCGATCAGCGATATCGATCCCTCGTCGCGATTGGTCACGTACAAGAAACGGAAGTCCCGGCTGACGTACAGACCGTGCGCTCCCCTTCCGGTCGCGATGAAGCCGAGGAGACGCATCGTGTCTCCGTCGAGCTTCCATACGCCGTTCGCAATCATGTCGGCGATGTAGAAGACCTTCCCGTCCGGGGAAAGTTTGACATCCTGAGGTTGCCCCCGACCGGGAAGAGAAACCGAGCCGACCACTTGCTGAGATGCCACGTCGACCTTGACCAGACTCGAACCGAACTCGCAGCTGGCCACCAAGTATCTTCCATCGCCGGAGTAGTCGATGTGGTCCACTCCCGGGCACGGGACATGAAGCGAGTGCACCAGCGCCATCGTGTGCGGGTCGCGAAAATCGAGACGCTCCAACGCTTCGGCGACCACGATCGCGAACCGTCCGTCGGGCGTGAAGTACATGTTGTACGGATCCGCCACCGCGACTTGCGTACCGGGTAGGCCCGTGTGCGGGTCGATTGGGGTGAGGCTGTTACCTCTGTCGTTGGTCACCCACAACGTCTTCAAATCCCAGGAAGGAACGACGTGTTGAGGAAGCGCGCCGACCGCGAACGTCCGTACGACTTTGTACGTGCTCGGATCGATCTCGGTCACCGTGTTCGAGAGCCCGTTGGGGACATAGATCATCGGGACGTCCCCGGCCACGGCTGAGCTGAGCCCCTGAGGAGTGTCCGCGGCGTAAACATTGTTGGGGTCTTGGTTCGCAGGCATTCCAGCGAGCGGAGGCTGGGTGGCTGCAGGCCCGGACGGCTGGGGTTGCACGACTGCGCCGGATGCGGCACTCGGGCCGGGCGACGACCTGGACCTGCTCGATGGCAGAAACGTCGCCACGAGGACTGCAACCGCCGCACCTAAAGCGAGCAGCCCGACACCTACGGTCACCCGTCGCCAGAAAAAGGTCCGCGACGAAGCCGTCCGGGGGGTCTGCACCCGGCCCATCTAAGCACCGTCCAGGTTGTGGGCTGATATCAACTACGAGACGCTTCCCGGTCCCGGTGTGATTTAACCTCCTCCGGCGGTGTGAGAAGCATCTTCTTCGGAATCTTTGCGAAAAGCGACCAATTTCTCTAAAACCAGCTGCCTGTAGCATCCGATAAAGGTTGTGGAACGGGCTCACAGCTCATTCCCCGGTGGCGACCGAAGGAGTGCGGATGCCGGAGAACACCTCAGACTTCCCCCGACCTGCCAGGCGGGAGCGACGTCCGTTCCGCCCCGGGGATATGCCACCGCTATTCGGCGACACTGCCGCGACGCTGATCGTGGACGACGATCCTCGGCTCGCCGACGTCCTGCGCCGCCTTCTGAGCAGGGAGGGCTACGAGTGCACCGTCGTCGGCGACGCCGCCGAAGCGCGCGCTCGGCTGGCCCACCAGGAGTTCGCCGTCGCCCTGGTTGACGTCATGATGCCCGAGGAGACGGGGCTCGAACTCGTCGCGGACATGCTCGCCCACCACCGGCACCTCGCCGTCGTGATGGTGACCGCGGTTGACGACCTCACCATCGCAAAACTCGCAATCCAAAGCGGCGTGTACGGATACGTGATCAAGCCCTTCCGCCCGAGCCAGGTACTGATCACCGTTGCCAACGCGAGCGAGCGACGGTGCACCGAGATCGAGCGCGACGCGTACGAAAGGCGCCTCGAGCTTCACCTTGAGGAGCAGGCCGCTGATCTCGACGACGCGCTCCGACAGTTGAAAGATGCCAAGCGCGAGGTTGCGAGTAGTTCTGCCGTCGAGCTCGCCCGCTCAGTCGCGCATGACTTGAACAACTCGCTCGGCGCGATCGTGAACTACGCGTACTTCATCAACGAAGAACTGTCGAGTTCAGTTCAATCCCAGCGACTTCCGGATCGAGGGGCGATCCAACAAGATTCGGATCGAATCCTTCGTGCAGCCGAACAGGCGGTCGATTCGGTCAAGAAGCTGCAAGCGATCCAAACCCCTGTTTCGCCCGCGCAAAGCACCGACGGCTCGTAAGTCCGCTACTGGGTAACCGAGCCAGCCCGGCGTGGCAGCTTCCAGTCCGGGCGGGGGAAGTGGCAGGTATAGCCGTAGGGGTTGCGTTCGAGGTAGTCCTGGTGCTCCGGCTCGGCCTCCCAGAAGGGGCCCGCCGGTGAAACCTCGGTCACCACCTTGCCGGGCCAAAGGCCCGACGCGTCGACGTCGGCGATCGTCTCCTCGGCGATGCGCTTCTGATCGTCGCTCGTGTAGAAGATCGCGGACCGGTAGCTGGGGCCGATGTCGTTGCCCTGGCGGTTCTTGGTCGTCGGGTCGTGGATCTGGAAGAAGAACTCCAGCAGGTCGCGGTAGGACACCTTGCCCGGATCGAAGGTGATCTCGATCGCTTCGGCGTGTGTGCCGTGGTTGCGGTAGGTGGCGTTGGGCACGTCACCGCCGCTGTACCCGACCCTGGTTGAGATAACGCCGGGTTGCTTGCGGATCAGGTCCTGCATGCCCCAGAAGCATCCTCCGGCGAGGATGGCCTTCTCGTACGAGTCGCTCACTGCGACGCTCCTTTCATCGGCGCCAGCCGCGTCCTTGCGCCGGCGCCCACTCATCCAGGGTACGGGGCAGCGGGCGCTATTCGAGACCTGTTCGGGACAGTTCGGAACGCTTCCAGGCGGGTTGGGTGGGGCGTCTCGGTCGACTCTGGGCGTGGAATTCGCGTTTGGGCGTGGGAACGAGCATCGGGTTGCCGATTTCCACTCCCAAACCGAGAACCTCGGTCCCAAACGCCCCGCCGGATCGGCGCTGCGCCCCCGGATGGCGGCGTCCTCGGTGCGGGCCTCTACGCCCCGCTCATCGAAACATCGGCCACCGCGAGGGTGACGCCGGCGGCGTTCGAAGGCAGCCTTTCCAGATCGTCCCCGATCGCGACCACCCCACCGAGCATCCGCTGGATCGTGGACGCGATCGTGAACTCGCGCACCGGGCCGGCGAGCTCTCCGTTCTTGATCAGCATTCCTTCGGCACCGACGGAGAAATCGCCGCTGACGGGGTTGACCCCGGAGTGAACACCGGAGATCGACTGGACCATCAGGCCGTCGCCAACCTTCGAAAGAACCTCCGCCGGCGAGAGGGTGCCCGGGACGAGCGCCAGCGCCCGGGCCCCGGTCCCGGGCGCGCTCTTGAAACCGCCGCGGACGGCGGATGCCGTTGACGCCGTTCCGGCGCGCCGCGCCGAGTAGGTGTTGTACAGGAAACGCTGCAACACGCCCCGCTCGATCAGAACGTTGCGCCGGGTCGCGAGACCTTCGGCGTCGTAGCGCGTCGCCCCGTACGCCTCCGCGTCGGTCGGGTCGTCGACCAGCGTGACCGACGCGACCGACACTTCCTCGCCGAGCCGGTTTGCGAAGAGCGACCTGCCCTTGAGCACCGACTCGCCGTCGAGGGTGCCGGCGAGGATGCCAAGGATGGAAGCGGTGATCCTCGGCTCGAACACGACAGTGAGGTGCGCCGATCGGGGCTTCACTGCGCCCAACAACCGGGTTGCGCGCTCTACCGCGTCGCCGGCGGCTTTTTCCAGGTCCAAGTCTGCGGGGCTGCGCCCGACGCTGTACCCCCCGCCGGTTTGCGTCTCCGACCCCGAACCAGCCACGGCGTACGCCGACAGGTAGCACGACGTGCGGCGCGACGACGCCGCGATCCCGGTGCTCGTCGCGACGGCGGACTCGAGCGCACCGTCGCCCCATTCCGAGGCCTGCACCTGGCGGATGCGGGGATCGCCTGCCCGGACGGCCCGATCGAGCTCAAGGGCGAGCGACACCTTCTCCGACGCCGGGAAGGAAGCCAGATCGTCCCGCCACAGGTTCAGGTCCGCCGCCGGCACACCGTCGGGCGACGCCAGGCCGACGAATTCGTCATCGGTGGCGAAGCCGGCGTTGTCGCGTGCCTCGGCGAGGGTCTCCTCCACCACTTCCGGGTCGAGTGAACCGGCGTAGGCGAAACCCTGACGGGGTCCGTTGATCACCCGGATGCCGATGCCGGCCGACTCGGCCGACGACAACGACTCGACCTCTCCCTCGAACACCACCACCTCGGTGTCGTGGCCCCGCGCGACGTACGCCTCGACCTGCTCTCCGTCGCGAGCCCAACCGGCGACTCGGCTGGCCAGCCCTAGAAGGTCGGTCATCGGGCCGTCCCACCGATGGTGAGGGCGGTCACCCGGAGGGTGGGCTGGCCGTCGCCTACCGGCACGCCCTGGCCCTTCTTGCCGCACGTCCCGGGCGGGCCCATGGCGAAGTCGTTGCCTACGACGTCGATGTTGCGCAGGACCTCGGGACCGTTGCCGATCAGGTTGGCGTCCCGGAGTGGCTCGGTGATCTCACCGTCCTCGATTAGGTACGCCTCGGTCATCCCGAAGACGAAGTCGCCGGTAGCGGTGTTCACCTGACCCCCGCCGAGCTGGGCGACGTAGACGCCGTGGGGGGTCTGGCGGATGATCTCGTCGGGGTCGTCTTCACCGGCGAGGACGTAGGTGTTGGTCATCCTGACCATCGGCAGGTGCTGGTAGCTCTCGCGCCGCCCGTTGCCAGAGCTCCGTCGGCCCTCCTTGCGGGAACGGAGCCAGTCCCACATGTAGTCGGTGAGGACGCCGTTTTCGATGAGGACGTTGCGGCCGGCCGGGTGGCCCTCGTCGTCGATCGCCAGCGCGCCCCACTCCGGTCCCATCGTGCCGTCGTCGACCAATGTGACGAGCGGGCTGGCCACCCTCTCGCCGACCTTGCCGGCGAAAACGGACACCTCCTTCGCAATATGGTCCGCCTCCAACCCGTGCCCGCACGCCTCGTGGAACAGAACCCCTCCGCTCCCCCGCTTGATGACCACGGGAAGGCTGCCCGAGGGCGCCGGCCGGGCCTTCAGCTTGGTAAGCGCGCGGTTGGCGGCCAGGCGTCCGAGCTCGTCGACGTCGACGGTCTTGAACAGCTCGAAACCGACAGTCGATCCGATGCTCTCGCGCCCGGTCTGCATGCCGGCATCCCCGCTGGCGACGCAGCTGACCGCAAAGCGAGTCTTCACCTGATCATCCGAAGCGAGAACTCCCTCGCTGTTGGCAACGAGGATCCGCCGGCGGCTGTCGCCGTAGACCGCGCTGACCTGCCGGATCGCCGCGCCCGCGCCGCGAGCCGATTCGTCGGCCCGCCGCAGAAGGTCGACCTTGTCCGACTTCGGGACGCTCTCCGGCAGAACGTCAACAGAGTTGGGCATCGGGGCTTCGAGTCTTGACAGCGGGGCGATCCGGAGCCCCCCGCCGCCGCCACGGGCTGCGGCCGCCGCCGCTTCCGCTGCGGCCCTCAGGCCCGACTCGCTGAGATCACTGGTGTGGGCGAATCCGGTCGTCTCGCCGGCGACCACACGGATGCCGGCCCCCCGTTCGCGACCCGAAGTGAGCTCTTCGACCCGACCGTCGTCAAGGCGGGCGAGGCTGCCCCGCCGGTCCTCGGCGAAGACCTCCGCGAAATCTCCGCCCGTGCGAAGCGCCGTTGCGATGACACCCTCAACTACCGACTCGTCTATCAAGACATTTCTCCCGTTCAGGACGCCGTTCGGGGCGCCGGTACGAATCGACGCGTCTCCTGGCCGGCGTACCAGCATTGGAACATCCGGAGGCTACCCGCATACCGTTACCATTCGTGGCTCTCAATATCGGGTGCTGCGGGCAGGTCGAACTAGTCGTCTCAGCCGCGGATACTGCAGTCTCACTCGGGACCGGCGATGTGCCGGTCCTGTCCACCCCTCGCATTGTCGAGCTGTGCGAGCAGGCGACCGTGCGGGCGCTTGCGGGTGAGGTAGGTGAGGGTCAGACGTCGGTTGGTTTTCGGATCGAGCTGACCCACGTCGCCCCGATCGGGATCGGGAGCCGAGTGATCGCGGTCGCCACCTTGGACCGCACCGAGGGCAAGAGGCTCGTGTTCAACGTGACCGTCACCGATCAATGCGGCCTGGTGGCCGCCGGGCGGGTGACCCGCGTGCTGGTAGACACGGCCGCCTTCTTGGACAAGGCGCGATAACACGGGCCCGGACGGGGCCCCAACCCGTCCTCCTCCGCAACGTGGGGTCCCCAACCCCACGGCGGCCGTGACACGGCCCGGACGGGCCCCAACCCGTCCTCCTCCGCAACCTGGGGTCCCCAACCCCACGGCGGCCGTCGTTTTAGCTGATGGTTACCGGCGTTCCGAGCGGGAGCATGCCCGCCAGCTGGGTGACCACGCCGTTGTCGAGGCGCACGCATCCGTGGGAGACCGGATGGCCGACCGACCAGGCCTCGTTCTGACCGTGGATCCCGATCTGTGCGTCCCCGCCGTTGAAAACCGAGTACGTGTCGGAGAACTCCGCCAGACCGAAGATGTACGGGCCGTAGGCGCCGTTGGGGTTGTCGGGACGGATCAGCTCCCAAAGGTAGGTGTGGTCGGGTGGCGTCGGAGTCCGGGGGGCGCCGGTCGCGGCGGGAACCGTCATGACAACGTTGTTCCCGTCCATCACGGTCAGGGTGTTCGACGCGAGGCTGACCTTGACGGAGTAGGTGGTCTCGGTCAGGGTCACCGTGGACGCTGACGTCTGGATGTAGCCGAGGCTCCCGTTCGGGCGTACCGGCAGCTCGGCCTGGGCCCACCCGGAGGAGTCGGGCTGGCCGGTCAGGGCGACAACGTTGGGGGCGCCGAACGGGTTGTTGGCGGGCAGTATCCCGACCGGGGGCCCACCCGGCACGTTGCTGTAGGGCGTATCAGCGGACAGGGTCGCAATCAGGGTCGGCGTGACCGATGGCGCCGGCGCCGGCTGGGGGACGGTCGGCGGAGCCGCTCCCGTCACGCCCGCCCCGGAAAACGACGGCTCCGCCGCGACCGCTCGCCCGTACCCGCCCTCACCCGGCCGGTGAGGCGTCAGCATGATCCAGGAACCCGTGCCCAGGGCGATCAGCGCGACTGCTGCGACAAGCGCGACACGCCAACCCCCAGACTTACCCACGCTCCATATGGTGCCACGCAGGGGAGCCATTAGGCTGGCGGGTTACTCGCATGGTCGAAAATCAGCAACATCGTGCCGAACATCAGCTGGCGGACCGCCTAGGACACGACCTGGAACACGGCGGGCCTCACGACGTTCAAGACAACGTGACACTCGACCTGGACCGGGGCCGGCCGGTCATGCGCTCCCACTGGTGGCGGGAGCTGATCATCATCGGCGTGTTCTACGGGCTGTACACCCTCGTCCGCGACATCCGAGGCGACCGCCCGGTGTCGAAGTTCCAGGCCTTCCACAACGCCAAACGGGTCATCGGGTGGGAGAAGGTGCTTGGCATCTTTCACGAGCAGCAGATCCAGCACTGGTTCCTTGGAGACCGTTCGTTCATGAGGTTTTGGGACGATTACTACGGCACCGCGCATTTTGTGGCGGTGATCGCTGTCCTACTCCTCCTGTTCTTCTTTTTCCCGATCCACTACCGCTTGTGGCGCAACACCTTGGCGCTGACCAACGTCCTCGCGCTTCTCGGGTTCTTCTTCTTTCCGCTTATGCCGCCGCGGCTCCTGCCGCACGGCTACCACTTCGTCGACACGCTGCAGTCGTTGGGCGGCTTCTGGAACTTTTCGTCGGGACCGGTGAACGACGTGTCCAATCAGTACGCGGCGATGCCGAGCCTGCACACGGCTTGGGCGCTCTGGTGCGCGCTCGCCCTCGCAGAAGTGATCCGGCCTTGGTGGGGAAAGCTCGTGGTGTTCCTGCACCCGTTGGCGACCATCTTCTGCATCGTCGTCACCGCCAACCACTTCTTCCTCGACGAGGTCGCCGGCGTGGCGGTTCTTGCCGTGGCATACGTACTCGCACGCGTGCTGACCAGGTCGCTCGACCGCTACTACAACCGCAAGGACCTTGCCGCGATGAGATTGCTGCCGCAGCCGGTTATGGCCCAGCCAGAGCGCTGCGGCGGAAGGACCGGCGTTTGACCGCGACGGCAGCGCTGCCGCCGGCGGTGTCGCTGGTGGCTCCACTCGTCGAGAAGCGCCTTACCGAACTGCTGGACCTCGAGATCGGTCGGTGGAGCGTGGTGGACGAAGCGCTGTGCGAACCGCTATCGAGCCTGAGGTCATCCGTCCTGTCAGGCGGAAAAAGGCTCCGCCCGGTGTTCTGCTACTGGTCCTTCATTGGAGCCGGCGGTGACGCGGCGGACCCAGGAGTCGTCGATGCGGGGGCCGCCCTCGAACTTCTGCACACGGCAGCGCTGGTGCACGACGACGTGATCGACGGATCGGCCCGCCGGCACGGCGCGCCCGCGGTCCACGTGGAGCAGGCATCGCTTCACCGGCGGCTCGGCTGGGCGGGGGACTCCGAGCGTTTCGGCAACGGCATCGCTGTTCTCGTCGGCGACCTGGCGCTGGTCTACGGCGACCGCCTCCTCGCCGGCGCGCCACTCGAAGCGGTCGTGGTGTACGACGAGATGCGTCTCGAGGTCAACGTCGGCCAGTACCTCGACGTTCTCGGAGCGGCGGACCGGGCCGGCCTCGCCGGCGAAGAGGGCGTCGATCGTGCAAGGCGCATCTCCCGTTACAAGACCGCCAAGTACACGGTCGAAAGGCCGCTGCATCTTGGAGCCGCCATCGCGGCCCCTGGCCGGTTCGGCGAGCTCGCCCCGAGGCTGTCGGCTTTCGGGCTGCCGCTGGGAGAGGCTTTCCAGTTGCGTGACGACCTGCTCGGCGTCTTCGGCGACCCCGGGCTCACCGGCAAGCCGGTAGGCGACGACCTGCGCGAGGGCAAGCCGACCCTTCTCGCCAGCCTGGCGGCGTCCCGCGCCCGCGGGCCGGCCGGCGACCTGTTCGAAAAGCTCTTCGGCATCGCCGACCTGGACGCAGACGGGGTCCGGGATCTGCAGGAGGTCATCGTGTCCACCGGCGCCCGGGCGGAAGTCGAGGAATCGATTCGCCGGCTACTCGATCAGGCGATGTCGGCCCTGGTCGAACTGCCCCTCGAGGCGCCGGCGATCGACGCGCTGGCCGAGGTCGCGCAGTTCGTCGCCGGCCGCGATCGCTGACCGAATCGCCGGACGAGTTTGGGGGACAGTCTCGCCCGACGAGCGCGCCGGAGGCGCTCCTGAATCATTTAGCCACGCTAAGTGGGTAGTGAAAGGGTTCGTACAGCGCCTTTTCTCTACCCGGCAGGCCGGACCGGCGCCCGGCAAGACCGTCACGCGGAGAGGGGGTACCCTCGGGCGATGCTCCTGGAGTCGATCAACTCGCCGACTGACCTAGGCAAACTTGAGCTCGACGAGTTGAACGCTCTGGCCGCCGAGATACGGTCGTTCATCGTTCAGGCGGTGTCGGTGACCGGGGGGCACCTCGGCTCGAACCTCGGGGCGGTCGAGCTGACCATCGCGTTGCACCGGGTGTTCTCGTCCCCTCGCGACATTCTCCTGTGGGACACCGGCCACCAGGCGTACGTGCACAAGATCCTGACCGGGCGGCGCGACATGTTTGCAACGCTTCGCCAGAGCGGTGGGCTTTCGGGCTACCCGTCGAGGGCCGAGTCGGTCCACGACTGGGTGGAAAACAGCCACGCCTCGACGATCCTCTCCTACGCGCACGGTTTGGCCGCCGCGGTCGCGCGGAGCGGAACCCCCGACCGCAAGATCGTCGCGGTGATCGGCGACGGCTCGATGACCGGCGGGATGGCGTTCGAGGGCTTGAACAACCTGGGGCACAGCGAGAGCCGTGTCGTCGTGGTGTTGAACGACAACGGCCGCTCCTACGCGCCAACCATTTCGCGCCTGTCGGAAAGCCTCACCAAGATCCGGCTGCATCCCGGGATCAGCTCGGTCAGGGCGAGGATCGAGGAAGCGGTGCGGGAGTTGCCCCGTGTTGGCGGCCTCGCCTACTCGAGCCTCCAAGGTCTCTACTCCGCGGTCAGGGAAGTAATAGAGCCGCCCGCGTTCTTCGAATCGCTCGGTGTGCGTTACGTCGGCCCGATCGACGGTCACGACATCGCCGGCCTCGAACAGGCGTTATCGCAAGCGGCCTCCTTCGACGGCCCGATCGTCGTTCATGTCGTGACTCAAAAGGGGCGTGGTTACCCTCCCGCGGAAAACGACGACGAGAAGTGCCTTCACGACGCTCCGGTCTTCGATCCTGAGGTCGGTCCGCCCGAAGGTTGGTCCGCCCCTCGCGGCTACACCCAAGCATTCAACGAAGCGATGCTCTCGATCGGCGAGCGGTACCCGAACGTGGTGGCGATCACCGCGGCCATGCCTGGACCGACCGGGCTGATCCCATTCGCCGACCGTTGGCCCGACCGGTTCTTCGATGTGGGAATCGCTGAGCAGACCGCGGTCACGTCGGCTGCGGGAATGGCGATGGGCGGCCTCCGCCCGGTAGTCGCGGTGTACTCGACCTTCCTGACCCGCGCGTTCGACCAACTGAACCTGGATGTCGGGTTGCACGGGTTGCCGGTTGTTTTCGCGATCGACCGCGCCGGGATAACCGGGCCCGACGGACCGAGCCACCACGGTGTTCTCGACATGGCGCTGTGCCTGAAGGTCCCGGGCATGACCGTGTTCGCCCCTTCCTCTGCTCAGGAAGTGCAGGTGATGCTCGAAACGGCGCTTCAGTTGTCGGGGCCGGCCTCCATCCGCTGGCCGAGAACCGCCGCCCGCCACGTCGCGCCCGATCAGGTGGGCGAAGGTCTTCAGGCCCGACTGGTTCGCAGAGGCGACGCGGATACTCCTGACTCGGTCTGCATCCTGGCGGTCGGCAAGATGCTCGAGGCGTCCGAGGAGGCTGCCGAGATCCTCGCGGCGGACGGCATCGAAGCGACCGTCTGGGACGTGCGGGTGGTTCGCCCGCTCGACCCGCAGATGCTGGCCGACGCCGGCCGTCACAAGATGGTCGTCACCGTCGAGGACGGCATACGGACCGGAGGCGCCGGCGCCTACATCACTGACGCCATGGCCGACCTGTTCGAAACCAGGGCGACGCCTCCGGTGCTCGTGCTCGGGATCCCCGTCGCGTACATACCGCACGGGGAAGCCGACCGGATCCTCGCCCAACTCGGGCTGGACGGCCCCGGCATCGCCGCCGACATAGCGAAGGCGCTTCCGCGTCGCGACGCCGCCGACGGGTAGCGGCCGGAACGCGAACCTGCCTTTTTTCCCGCAGAAACCACTTGTCCCGAAAAACCGGCGCCCCGCTGTCGTTTTAAGGCGGCGGGGGTATGGGGTCGAGGAGTTCGGGGCCGTCGTTGGCGACGTTGTTGACGCGGCTGCTCACGGGGAACACCTCGAACCAATCCGACGGCGCCGGCACGAGCAGCCTCTGGGCCTTCTCTGCCGCGACATGGGGATCGAGCCACTGATCCCAATCCCCCGGATCGAGGACGACCGGCATACGGTCGTGGATCGGAGCCATCAGATCGTTCGCCTCCGTCGTGACGATGGCGCATGTCCGCAACGGGTCGGCATCGGGGTTCTCCGGGTCTCGCCACACCTCCCACAGCCCGGCGAAGGCCATCGGCTGGCCGTCACGCCGGCGTATCGCGTACGGAAGCTTGCCGGCGGGTCTCCCGTCACCGGCCGTGCGTCGTTGCCACTCGTAGAACCCGTCGGCGGGAATCAGGCAGCGCCGGCGGGCGAGCGCCGACCGGTAGGCGGGTTTGGTCTCGATTCCCTCGGCACGGGCGTTGATCATCCGGTTGCCGGCGGAAGGGTTCTTCGCCCACGACGGAACCAGCCCCCACTTGAATGTTCCGAGCGCGCGGTGCTCCCGACGGATCGCGACCGCGTAAACCGGCAGGGTCGGAGCGACGTTGTACCGGGCGGGCAGTGGGTCGGTCCTGATCTCCTCGACCTGGAAGATCTTGGCCAGGTCTTCCATCGTCGTGCTCGACGTGTAGCGACCGCACACGACTATCTCCTCGCGAACAGCGCGATGCAGTCGCGGCTGCTCGCGGTCAGGTAGTGCGACGTCGAGGGAACCATGTTCGTGAGTAGTTTCTTCACGGTCAGGTCCGACGGCGGGAGGCCGGCGGGCGGCGGCGAGTAGGTGAAGAAGTCGACCCACGCGCTGTTGATGTCGAGCTCCATCGCGCGCACCGCGCCCGCCCGGGCGAGAAGATCGGCGAGCATGTGCGTGCTCAGATCCGGACCGGCCGCGTAGACAAGGGCACCGTTGGCGGTTTCGCCGACCCCCGATCGCCACACCATGACTTTGTTGCCGACGGTCCATCCCCACTGCGCGGAGCTGCCGACATCGAGTCCCTGGACCGGCGACCCGCCGTCGACGATCAGTTCGAGGTTCTGCCTCACGTAAACCACGTCGGGAGTCAGCGTCGCATCGCGCCCCCACGCCCCGACGTGAGGCACCCCTTCAGCCGTGATCCAAAGCGCTGCAGCACCCGTGCGCAGCGGCCGGGCGTAGCGGCCGGAGTCGTAGTACCCGCCGCGCGCGTCCTGCATCCGGAAGCCGGAGTTGAATGCGGCGAGAAGGCTGGGCCGCACCGAGTCGGGGATGGGCAGTTGATGAGCCCAACCCGCCCCGCCCGGTTCGACCGCGCCGGCGTACCCAACCGCGCTCACCAGCTTGGGATCTATCCACGCCACCGCCGAAACCAGGCTGGTGTAGACCGAGTCGGGGCGCATGTAGGTGGCGTACATCGCGGGGACCCCGTCCACCGGCAGCCCTATCGGTTGCCAGGTGCCCTCGCCAGGCAGGGGGCTGGCCACGAACGGGCGCAAAACCGCCGGCGCCGGAAGGGCGACTACCCGCGGAACGGTCACCGGCGGCACGACGGACGGTGTTGAAGCGCTGCTCCCGTTGACCTGCGCTCGCAGCTGGCGGCTCGGTAGCCCGCCTTTCTTCGGCCGGTGGTGGGAGTACCAGAAGTTCTCCACGTCGTTGACAAGCCACCGAAAATGGTGGGTCCGGAGCCACTCGACCGACCGGACGCTGAGGGCGTCGGTCCCGGGCCCGGTCAGCGCGCAGGCGTAGGAGTAACCGACGGGCGCCAGCAGTCCCAGCACGACAACGAGCACGGCCACCTTGATGATCCGGCGCCGCCGGAGGTTGGGGGTGGCAGCCGCTTCGCCGGTCGGTTGCCCGATCGGTTGCTCGGTCGGTTGTTCCGTCTCTCGGCCGGTACTCGGGTCGGTGATCATCGGGAAGGTTTACGGAAGGAGTGGACGCTACCGCGTTCGGGCATAAATCCGGTTTCGTGCCGTCGAAAGCGGTTGGCGGGGGTGAAGGACGGGTAACGGTCCGGCAAACCTCCGGTGGCAGTAAACTCTGGGCGGCTCCGAGCCCTCACCATGGCCGTCATTTACCCCGCTCCGAGCGCCGGCCAACGCGGTCGCGCCTGGTGGCAGGAGCATGCGGTGGCGTTAGCCCCTGCCGCCGTCGCGCTCCTGCTAGCCACAGCCGTCTGGCTGTTGGGCTGGCGCGGGGTCGATCAGGCGGCCCAGCTGTACAGGGTGACCCTGTTCAAGACACACGGGCTCCTGTTGTGGGACAGCGGCTGGTACGGCGGGAACTTCCCGCTCAGCTACAGCCTCCTCTTCCCCGCTTTCGCCAGCCGGATCGGGATCCAGGCGACGGCTCTCGTCTCGGCGGCGGTGGCGACCTGGGCGTTCGACCGGGTGATCCGGGGCTACTTCGGGTCGCGGCCCATCGGAACCTGGTACTTCGCCTTCTCGACGGTCCTGCCGGTGATGATCGGGCAGCTCCCCTTCCTCGCCGGCGAGGCAGCCGGCCTATCTGCGCTGGTCGCACTGCAAAAAGGTCGTCGCCGGACGGCACTCGCGCTCGGGGTCCTGGCGGCGCTCTTCTCCCCCCTGGCCGCTGCGTTCCTCGCCATGGCGTGTGCCGCGTGGGCGCTGAAGGCCAGCGGCCGGCGAGGCTGGACGATCGCCACCGGGGCAGCGGGGCTGGTCGTGATCGTCGTGACCGGGCTGATCTTCCCAGGCGACGGTCCTTTCCCGTTCCCCTGGCAGGGACTGGTCGTGACCGAGTTGCTGTGCCTGACCGCGCTGACCCCCCTCGTGCGGACCACCCCCGCAGTGAGGGTGGGGGCGTTTCTGTACGCGGCGGCTTCCCTTTTTTCCTTCATATTTCCTAACCCCTTGGGCGGCAATGCGCCGCGACTCGCCGGAGCGATCGGAGTCCCGCTCCTCGCCTGCTTCCTCACCGCCAACGGTCCCGCGGTCGAGCGGCTGAGCGGGTCGGTCATCGTCGAGCGGTTCATGTCGGGCCGGCGGATCGAGATCCCCAACAGGTTGCGGATACTCGGGCTGGCCCTCATCGTTCCGTTCGTCGTGTGGCAGTGGGCCCCGAGCCAGAAGATCGTGACGTCTCAGTCGACGGCGCCCGCGACCACGTCGGCGTTCTACCAACCGCTGCTCCACCAGCTGTCGCTGTTCGCGGACGACCCGATCCGGGTCGAGATACCGCCCACCCTCGAGCACTGGGAGTCGGCGTACGTCGCTCCCTACGTCTCGCTCGCCCGCGGCTGGGAACGGCAGCTCGACGTCGGCGACAACCCCCTCTTCTACGCCGCCGGAGCGTTGACTGCGGCGACCTACACCGACTGGCTCGACGACGAAGGGGTCCAGTACGTGGCGCTGCCGGCCGCCCCGCTCGACTACGCCGCAAAAGCGGAAGGAAAGCTCCTCGCCTCCGGGCAGGTGAGCGTCCTCCACCTCGTTTGGGAGAACCCTCAGTGGAAGCTCTGGCGGGTGGACGGAAGCCCCGGCCTGGCCACCGGCAGCGGGGAGCTCACCTCCTTGACGCCTGACCATTTCAGCGTCGACGCGACCGCACCCGGCCTGATCACGGTGCGGGTTCGCTACACCGCCTTCTGGTCGATCGCCTCGGGAACCGGATGCGTGGGGCCAGCGCCGGATGGGTGGACCTCCGTGGAGGCCTACCAGCCCGGATTGATCCAGCTGTCTGCGGTGTTCAGGTCCGCTTCCCGGACCACGTGCGCGCCCGTGGTATCCGGCGGCTAGCTCCTGACCATCGGAGGGCGGTCCGGTTCCGAGTCCGAGGGCTGACCCTGAGCTGGGGAGGCCGCCGGAGTCGCCGGCGCCACGGGACCCGCGTACAGCGGCATCCACATCGTGAACACGGCTCCCCCGCCGTCCGCATCAGATATGTCGATCGTCCCGCCGAAGGCCCGGCAAAGGTCGGCGACGATCGCCAGGCCCAGGCCGAAACCGCCGTGCACCCGGTCTCGCGCCTCGTCCAGGCGCACGAATCGTTCGAAGATCCGGCCGCGGTCGGTGACGGGAACGCCGGGCCCGTCGTCCGACACCCTGAGAACAGCGGAACCGCCGTGGCTCGTGACCCTCACTTCGACAAGCGAGGCGGCGTAGCGGCAGGCGTTGTCGACGAGGTTCCCTATGATCCGCTCGAGGTAGACCGCAGGAACCTCGACCGGGGTCGGGTGGGTGACCGCGACTACCGACACGCCGTCGCAGCGGCCGCCGACCTCGGCGACCACCTGATCGGCCACGGCTGCGAGATCGGTGGGCACGGTACTCGGGTCGACAGACGCAAGGTGGCCCTCGTCGGAACGGGCGAGCATCAGCAGAGACTCGACGAGATGTCCCATCCGCTCGTCCTGAGCCAAAACCTCACCGGCGACCCGTGGCCACTCGGTCCGGTCCGGATGGTGCAGTGCGACCTCGATCTCCGTGCGGATGTTGGCGATCGGCGAGCGCAGCTCGTGCGACGCGTCGGATAGGAACCTTCGCTCCCGGAGGGTTGACGCCTCCAGGCGATCGAGCATCGAGTTGAGGGTCCGGGCAAGCCGGCCAACCTCGTCGTCGGTCGGTGGCTCCGCCACCCGATGGGCACCGGAGACAGCGGCCACGTCGGCCACCTCCCTCCGGAGCGCCTCGATGGGACGCAGCGCCCTTCCGACGATCATCCAGCAGATGACCGCCAGAACCAGCAACAGGGCAGGCAGGCCGAACTCGAGGAGGCGCTGGACGTAGAGCAGGCTGTTGTCGTACTGGTCGAGCGAGGTGACCACCACTACGTTGTCGTGGGTCGACCCGAAACTGACGGGCACCTCGACCACGTGGACGTCCCTGGCCTGGCCGGCGAGGATGTAGTCGTTGGTTTGTACCTGAGGGTCGCCTGGAATCCATAGCGGCGGCTCCCGCCGCAATTCCCGGCTTGCGGCGACGACCTTGCCCGAGTGGAGAACCTGCACCAATCCGGACTCCAGAGACTGGGAGGGCGGCAGCTGTATCGGCGGGACCAATTCGGGATTCATCGCGGTGACCACCCGGGCCTGCTCATTCGCGGTTGTGACCAGGATGTGCTGGCGTTCGTGCGCGAAAGTCGCCTCGACGATCGCAGCCGAGACACCGAGCGCGCAGCCGACGGCCAGAACCGCGCTCAGGGTCACCCGTACGCGAAGCCCGTCGAACGCGTGCCGAACCGCGGAGAAAACCGCTCGCGTTCGCCGGATCATGCCGCCCCTTGAGCGGCCCCGCACAGGCGGTACCCGTAGCTCCGGACCGTCTCGATGTGCGATTGCTCGCCGGGCCGGTCGAGCTTGCGGCGCAGGTAACCCACGTACACCTCGACGACGTTCGGGTCGCGCTCTGCCGAAGGATCCCAGACGTGGTCGAGAAGCTCGTTCTTGGAAACCGTCTCCCCGGGGCGGTGCATCAGGTACGTGAGCAGAGCGAACTCGCGGGGTGTGAGGGTCACCTCCTCGTCCGCACGCCAGCACCGGTGGTCCCGGGAGTCGAGCCTCAGGTCGCCGTGGACGAGAACCGCTCCTTGCGGTGCCCCTCCCCGCCTGATCAGGGCCCGCAACCGGGCGAGCAGCACCGGATAGGAAAAAGGCTTCGAAAGGAAGTCGTCCGCCCCGGTATCCAAGGCTTCGGTCTGATCGAACTCTCCCTGTTTGGCGGTGAGCATCAGGACCGGCACTCGCTCTCCGGCGTCGCGCAGCGCCTTTGTCACCGCATAGCCGTTGAGCTTCGGCAGCATCAGGTCCAGGACGACCGCGTCGTAGGGATGCTGACGGGCGCGCGCCAGGCCGTCCTCGCCGTCCAAAGCGACGTCGACGGCGTAGCCCTCGGCTTCTAGACCCCGCGCGAGCGAGTTGGCCATGGACAACTCGTCCTCCACTATCAGGATCCTCACAGGAAATAGTCTGCCCCTCCAGGGCGGGGAGGATGCGTCAGGATGGGTGCATGGCGAAGAACGTCCTCGGCGGTGAGCTCGAACCGTGCAACTACGACCCGTTGACCGGCTTCTACCGTGACGGGTGCTGCAACACCGGCGCCGACGATCTTGGCGTTCACGTGGTCTGCGCGAAGGTCACGCCTGAGTTCCTCGAGTACAGCAAGACCGTCGGCAACGACCTGAGCAGTCCCCAACCCGGCTTCGCCGGCCTCCAAGCCGGAGACCAGTGGTGCCTGTGCGCAGCCCGCTGGAAGGAGGCCTTCGACGCCGGCGTGGCGCCCGACGTCGTCCTCGAATCGACCCACATCCGGGCGCTGGAATGGGTGGACCTGGAGGACCTCCGGCGCCACGCGACTACATAACCCGGCCGGGGCTCGAGACCTCCTACCTCCCCCGCCAGAGCCGCCACGGCTAGCCTTTGGGGGTCCCTCCCGAGTTCACCGGCTTGAAGGCGGCGCCCCAGGCGTGACCACGATTCAAGAAGTCCTGGTAGTCAGGCCATCCGAGCGCGCCTCCAGCAGGCTCCGTGCGGTCGAGACCGACCGCGTCCTGGTCGGCGCCCTCGTGGTCTTCGCTCTCGCATTGCGGGTGCCGTTCATCGGCCGGTCGTACTGGATCGACGAGGGCATCAGCATCGGGATCTCGTCTCACCACGTCACCCAGATCCCCGCCCTGCTGACACGTGACGGCTCGCCTCCGCTCTTCTACGTCCTGCTGCACTTTTGGATGATCGGGTTCGGCCGGTCGGAGATCGCCACCCATCTGCTGCCGCTCACGTTCTCGCTTCTTTCGATCCCACTGGCGTACTGGTCCGGCAAGGAGCTGTTTGGCCGGCGCGGGGGGAGGTGGGCGGCCGTCCTGATGGCGACCAACCCGTTTCTGGAGTGGTACTCGACCGAGACCAGGATGTATCCGATCGTCATCGTCTTGTCGATCGTCGGGATCACCTTCGCGGTGCGTGCGGTACGCGACCGAGACGCTCGCGACGCTGTCGCGGCGGTAGCTGCCTACGCGCTCCTTCTCTACACACACAACTGGGGCATCTACCTCACCCTGGTCACCGTCGGCGTCCTCGCCGGGCTGGCGTGGTACCAGGGGAACCGCCGGCTGGCCGCCCAGGTGTGCGCGGCGGGTGCAGCCGCGTTCGCACTGTGGCTTCCATGGCTGCCGTTCTTCCTCGACCAGGCGAGCAGCACGGCGGCCCCGTGGGCGGTCCGTCCGAACATCGGGAACTTCTTCGCGGATCAGGGATCGGCGCTGGGCGGAACGCTGAACTTCGCGGTCGCTCCGTTCCTCGCGTACGGAGCTTGGCGCACCCACAAGCTCCGACCGGCTGCGGAGTCGCAACTCGCCGGGCTTCTGTGCGGGATCGGGCTGGTTACCGGGGTGGTGGGTTTTCTGGGGGCGCAGATCGAGCCGTCCTGGACGGTTCGGTACCTGGCAGTGATAGTCGCGCCGATCCTGCTGGCCGCTGCCGGCGCGCTCAGCTCGAGCCAAACCGGGCGCGTCGTTCTCGGATCGACTTGTGCCGTGCTGGCCGGGTGGAGCGCGATCGGAGCGCTCCTGCCAAACCCGAGCTTCCCGTTCGCCAAGAGCAACGTCGGCTCGGTAGCCGGCGCATCCAGACCGGAGCTCGCACCCGGCGACCTGGTGGTCGTGACCCAAACGGAGCAACTCGCAGTGCTTGCGTACTACCTCCCGAAAGGTCTGATATATGCGACCCCCACTGGTTTGGTGACCGACCCTACGGTCGTCGACTGGCGCAACATCGTGCCGCGCCTGGAGCGCGCCGACCCGTGCATGACCGTCGGGCCCTTGATCGCCGCACTTCCGGTCGGCGCCCACGTCCTGGAGGTGAACCCGGTACGCAAGCTCGGCGCGAGAGGATCGGCTTGGCAGAAGGCGGTCACGTCGCAGGTGGCGTCGGTTGACCGTCTTCTCGCCACGGATCCGACTCTCGTGGCGATCGGGTCATACGCCGAGCATGAATCCCCCCGGCCGTACAGCCCCGTCGTCGGCGAAGTGTTCCGCAAGACGGCAGGGGTCGGGCCGTGCGCCGGCGCCTGACCTGAGTCGGAGGCACTTCTGCGGCCGCTCCCGGAGCGGGCCGGCAAGGCCCGCCTGAACGCCCTCTGTACGCCGATTGAACAAACGGAAACGCCGACCAATCGAAAACGCCGCCCCGCTCGTATCATTGGTTGTGCCGCGAATCGGGCTGCCAGCGGATCGCATGAGCGACGAGGCCCTCCTCGCCGGGTTGGCCGGCGGGGGCCCCGAAGTCGGCCTGGCGTTCGTCAGGCGCTTCCAAAGGCACATCTTCGGTGTTGCCTTGGCCGTGCTCGGTGAAGCATCCCTGGCCGAAGACGTCGCCCAACAGACGTTCGTGCGTGCGTGGCGGGCAGCCCCGGGATTCGACTCGACCCGAGGGTCGGTCCGGACCTGGCTCACAACGATCGCCCACAACCTCGCCGTGGACGCCGCCCGGGGGCGCAAGTCGACTCCTCTCGACCCGTCGGACCTCGTCCGGCTCATGGGTCCCGGATTCGACGAGCCCGAGCAGCTATCGATGCGCAAAGAGTCGGCTGCCGAGCTTCGACAAGCGATCGGGTCGCTACCCGCAGAGCAGGCCCGGGCGGTGGTGATGGCCGGCGTCTACGGCTTCACCGCGCAGCAGGTCGCCGACGCCGAGGACATTCCGCTGGGGACCGCGAAAACCCGCATCCGCTCCGCGATGCACAAGCTTCGCTCAGCGCTCGATCCAGGGGTACTGCACCATGGCTGAGCCACACACACCCAGCAACGAGGGTCACGTGATTGACCTCGCTCCGGAGCTCGCCCTCGGGATACTCCCCGAAGCCGAGGCGGAATCCGCACGGATGCACCTGCGGTCCTGCCCGCAGTGCGCGGCCGAAGTCGCATCCCTGACCCCCGTCGCCGACCGCCTGCTCGAGCTCGTGCCGGGCACCGAACCGCCTCTTGGTTTCGACCGGCGGGTTCTCGCGAGCGCGTCCCACTCGGGCATCCGGCGTTTGCTCTTCCCGATCAACTCGCGCCGGTTTGCGGTTCTCTCCGCCGCCGCGGCTGTCGCACTGGTCTTCGGAGCCATCGGGTGGATGGCTGGTCAGACCACGACTCACCATCACGTCCAAACCCAAGCGGACCTGATCTCAGCCGGCCACGCGGTCGGAGAGGTCGAAACCTACGGTCATCCGTCATGGCTTACCGTCAGTGTGAACGGCGTCAACACGACCGGCCGGGTCACCTGCGAGGTCATCCACGCCGATGGCACCGTGACGACGATGGGCTCGTTCGACCTGGTGAAGGGAAGCGGGACGTGGAGCACGCCGGATCCCTCGGGATTGACGGGGGTCACCGAGGCCCGGCTGGTCGATTCCAGCGGCCACGTTCTCGCCGTAGCCCGGCTGTAGTCGCCGCATTCACGCCGGCATCCTGAAAAAAACTCGGCAGACGCGTTCGCGGTTACAGCGCGAACCGGCATCCGCCGTGGCGAGTCGCCAGCCCGCTACTGTCGGCGCCGAACCGCCGTAGCGCCAGACATCTCCCGAAGGGAGTTTCCGAGATGACAGCAGCGGCAGTCCCCTATGAAAGCGGCGGGTATCCGCTAGGTCTCGACGTAAGCAGCCCCGAAACCGTTGAGAGGTGGCGTCCTCTCGTCAACTGGCTGCTGGTAGTACCGCACCAGATCTGGTTGTACCTGCTGATGATCGGCGCAGAGATCGTCGCCTTCCTCGGGTGGTTCGCCATCCTGTTCACCGGCCGAATGCCCGACAGCTGGACTGACTACATCGCGGGAGTGCTCCGCTACCAGTGGCGGATCACTTGCTACCTGTACGCGTGGACCGTGGAGTATCCGAGCTTCAGCCCGGTTCCCGGTCACGTTGATCCGGGCGATTACCCGGCTGCTTTGTGGTCGGCGCGCGCAGTTGAACGGAACCGCCTGACGACGTTCTTCCGGGGACTCTTGGTCATCCCGCATTTCATCGTCCTCTCCCTTTTCGGGATCATCGCCTTCCTCGCTCTTGCCGTCGCGTGGTTCGCGGTCCTGTTCACCGGGCGCTGGCCGGAGGGGTTGCGAAGCTTCGCCATTGGTTACTTCCGTTGGGCGTTCCGGGTGAATGGGTACTTCTACCTTTTGACCGACGCCTACCCGCCCTTCGACACCGCGCCCTGAGCCGTATTGACCGACACACCACCTCCTCCTCCGCCCCCGAAACCTGGGCCGTCTACGGGCCCGTCTTGGGACGACCCATGGGACCGGCCCGGCAACGAGGAGCACAACACCGGCTTACCGGCGTCGACCCCCTACCCCCCCGACGAGTGGGGCGAAAGCTCGCCGGCCGGGCAATCCGCACCACCTCCACAACCGGATGGTTGGAACGCGCCGCGCGGTCAGCAGTGGGGGCAGACCAGTCAGCAATGGGGCACTCAACAATGGGGCAGTCAACAGGGCGCCGGTCAGCAATGGGCCCGCCCCGGGTTCGCTCCACCCGATCCGGCGGCGGTCAGCGGACCCCCGTGGCCGAGGCTGGTCGCGGTCGGGCATTACGTGCCGCCGCGAATGATCCGATGGCCGGTAGTCGTCGGCTTTCTGGGGTTCGCTGCCTGGATCGGCATCCTTGTCGCATTCTCGGGTTCGACGACTATTTCCCAGCGCGCCTGGCTCGCCGATCACTCCGCGACGATCAACACGATCAAGCAGGATCAGCTCGCCCTGAACGCGGACAATCCCGCCCAGGGCGGGTCGGCCAGCAAGTGGCTTGCCGACTGGCAGACCCTGCACAGCGACGTGGCCGCCGCGTCTTCCCTTCCGAACCCCGGGGGATCCGCCACCGCCCCGTGGCGCGAAATGATCAACGACTTCTACAACGGCTCGACAGAGATCCTGCAGGCGGTCCAGTCGAAAAACCAGACGCTGCTGACCCAAGCCGAGCGCGACGTCGCAGCGGGCTATCAGGCTGCCGGCGAGTTTGACCGCTCGATGGGGCTCAGATCTTCGTGAGCCAACAGTTCGGTTAAGGGTTTCAACCGGCCTTCAGCGCCTCGCCGAACAGGTCGTCGAGTGATCGCGCGATCGCGGACATCGCCAGTTCATCGGCTTCGAGCGGGTGGGCGTCAGCAGACTCGGACAAGCTGCCGAGCATCGTCACCGACACGAGATCGCGCTCTACCGCGCCACCGTCGGTGCCCTCAGGCAACGACACCGCGTCCCCCCACTTCATCACCACCCGGAAGCTACCGGGGTGCCCCACCTTCGGCTCGAGGTGAGCTTCTGCAATCACCCGCGGAGGAATCCGTCCGATGGTCGCTCGCTGCCACCCACGCATCTTTTCGACATCAAGGTTGGGAACGTTGACGTTCACAACGACCGGCGCCGGCGGCAGATCAACGACGAGAGCCCCGACTACTGCCGAAGCGACTGCGGCCGCTCCCTCCCAGCATTGATCGCGCAGCATTTCGTCCCATCCCTGACCTTCGATCCCGAACCCGTGAACCGCCTGGCTGATCGCCACACCCGTCATGCCGCCGGACCTCGCCGTGAGGGCCGCGCCGACGGTCCCCGAGTGATATACCGAACGGCCCACGTTGACTCCTGGGTTGATGCCCGAGACGACCAGGTCGAACGGGGGCCCGAACGCACCGAGACGAGCGAACATCACGCAGAGCGCCGGCGGGCCGCTGACCGCCCAAACCTGGTCGAGCCCCTCCAGGGTCATCTGATGCACCTCCGGGTGCATGTTGTGCAGCGCGCCGAGCGCGGCGCTGGCGCCGGAGTACTCGTCGTCGGGCGCCACGACGGTCACGTCGCCGAACCTGCGCATCGCGATCGCGAGCGTTCTGAGACCGTCGGAATGAATGCCGTCGTCGTTGGTGACCAGGATTCGCACCCCCCAGGTGTTACCACGCGCAGCGCCCTAGGCTCGGCAACCGTGCTGTACACGTGGGGATTCGAGCGAGTTGGCGTGGTGGCGAGCGACCTCTACTTCCAGGATCCTGACCCTGCGCCCGGCCAAGAAGGCGCCGAGCGAGGTGTCCGGCTGGAGGTGAGATTCCTCGAGCGGCCGCCGCTAACCGGGTCGATATACGCAGCCCAGCCGATCGTCATCGACCGCCCGATCTGGCGTGCCGACCTGTTGGAGACCGTCGACGGGACACCCGGAAGCCACGACCGCACCCATCACCATCCGAGCTTTCGCGGATGGGAGCCCGGGCAGCGTCAGTTCGAACCCGAGTTGAGCGCCGATCCGGTCGGCTGGCTGACCGAAAGACTGCGCGACCTTCCGTCGCTTCTCGCCGGCGCAGACATAAGCGCCGAGGAGGTGGGACCAACCGACGCGGTCGACCTCGCCCGAGCGGCGGCGGAGATAGCCGCGACGGTCGCGTCGCTGCTGTCGCGCGTGCACAACGGAGAGTTGGCCGAGCCGCCGGGGGCGCCGGCCGATGACCAGGGCGGCGCCGGCGCTCGGGTCGGGTGGCTCTAGCCGTTCAGGCGGTCGCCGGGGGGGCCGCCGATCGCTTTGGGTCGGATGGGCTCGCTTTTGGGAGTGACTTCGCGCTTCGGGAGTGGAACTGCGCGACTTCATGTCAAATTCCACGCCCGGACGCGAAGTTCCACGCCCGATCAGGCGCCCTGGTCTGCTCTCCGAGCTAGGAGCGAAAGCCCTCGTCGACCGGCTGATCCGCCGGCGAGTGACCATCGATAATCGAACCGGGCGCGTTCGTCGACCCGTGCACGGTGATCGGCACGATCGCGGCCTGCTCCGCACGGATCACGTGCATCACCGCGTTGATCAGAGCCAGATGGGTGAACGCCTGAGGGAAGTTCCCCAGGTGCCGCCCGGTGTGCGGATCGAGTTCCTCGGAGTACAGCTCGAGCGGGCTCGAGTATGAAAGCAGCCGCTCGCACAACCGCACCGCCCGTTCGACCTCACCGATCTCCACAAGCGCAGACACAAGCCAGAACGAACAGATCGTGAACGTGCCCTCGGCACCTTCGAGACCGTCGTCCGTCTCCTCGGTCTTGTAGCGCAACACCAGACCCTCGTATGTCAACTCATCGGCGATGGCCAGAACCGTCTTCTTGATCCGTTCGTCCTCGGGTGGAAGAAAACGCAGCAGCGGCATCAACAGCACGGACGCGTCGAGCGACTTCGACCCGTACGCCTGTACGAAGACGCCTCTCTCGTCTAGTCCCTTGTCGCAGATGTCCTCGTGTATCTGGTCTGCCAGGGCCTGCCATTTCTCCGCGTACACACCCTCGTCGAACATGCGGGCGAGGCGGGCGCCTCGGTCGAGAGCGACCCAGCACATGAATTTGCTCGATACGAAATGCTGAGGTTCACCGCGCACCTCCCAGATTCCCCGGTCGGGTTCCTCCCAGTGTGTCGCAGCTTCCTCAACCTGCCGTTTGAAGAGAGGCCACATCGATTCCTGCAGCTGGGCACGGGAACGGGCGTGGAGCAGCACCGAGTCGAGCATGGCTCCCCAGACGTCGTGCTGCTTCTGCTTGTACGCCGCGTTGCCGATCCGCACCGGCCACGCGCCCTCGTAACCGGACAAATGCGGAAGCGTCTGCTCCTCCAATTCCTTCTCTTCACCCACGCCGTACATCACCTGCAGAGATTGGGCGTCGACCAGGGAGTCGGCAATGAAGTAGAAGAAGTCGTCTGCCTCTCGGTCGAAGCCGAGGGTGTAGAGGCCCCACAGCGCGAATGTCGAGTCACGCACCCACGCGTACCGGTAGTCCCAGTTGCGCTCGCCGTGAGGGGTCTCCGGCAGGCTTGTCGTCGGCGCGGCCAGCAGGGCGCCGCTCGGCGCGTAGGTCAGCCCCTTCAACGTGAGCGCGCTCCGCTGCAGGTAACTGCGCCACCTGTGGTCGGGGAAATCGCCCTGAGTGATCCACTGACGCCAATGTTCGGCCGTTCTGGCCATCCGTTCCGCGGCCTCGTCGAAGGTCATTGGCGGCGGGAGCGGCGACCACGAGAGCGCCACGAAATGGGTCTCGCCTTCGACCATACGGGTCCGTGCGTTGAGGCCGCGACGCTCGATTCCGGGCCGAAGATCGGTGGTGAGCCGCAAGGTCACCCCGACGCCCGCGCCGGTGGCGACGAGATGACCGTAGTCGTCGCCCTCGTAACTCCATTCCGGCTCGACCCGCCCGTAGTCGAAGATCGGATCGCATGTCATCGACAGGTCTACCGAGCCGCTCACGCATTTCACTGATCGAAGGAGGCAGTGCTCGGCGTCGTAGTCGGTCGGTGAACGTCGGTGGGTCTTGGAGCGCTCAGTCAGGTTGTGCCAAGGCCCCATGCACAGAGCGTCCCGCACGATCACCCAACCGGTTCGCGTCTGCCAGGTGGTCTCCAGCATCAAGCTTCCCGGCAGGTACCGCCGCGCTGCCGGCACCATCTCGTCGTAAGGACCGAGCCGGAACGATCCTGCGCTGCGATCGAGGATCGCGGAGAAAATGGACGGAGAGTCTGGCCTGGGCACGCACATCCACTCGACGGCACCGCTGGGGGCGATCAGGCAGTTGCTCTCGCAGTCAGACAGGAACGCGTAATCCGCGATCGGCGGGAAGGGACTCGCTCCGGTAGGCCACGACCGCTCAGTGGCAAACGAACCCGTACTTGCATCGGGGAGTGATCGGTCTACGCCGTTCATGTCGTCACATGCTAAACCGGGCTGCCCAGCCAGCGACCGGGCTTCCGGTTTATCTACGATTCAGACGAATAGAAAGATCTGGTCAGGCGCGGGCTGGAGCCAGGCGGTGCAGCGCAAGGCCGCCCTCGAACGGCCGTCCACCGAACGCAGGCGGAGCCATGTAGCCGGTGTCTCCCAACGGCTTGTGCGTCTCGGAGACGAGCGGGCCGATCTTCTGAGCGATGGGGGTCAACGCGTCCAGATCGAACCCGTACACCCGGGCCGCGTTGCCGGCGAGCAGCTTCCGGCATCTCTCGACCGGCTGATCGTGAAGCGCCCACCGGATCAGCTCACGCGAGTGCGGTGCGGTGCCCTCCTCATGCGGATAGTCGCTGCCCCACATGAAGTGATCCTCGCCGAGCATCTCGACCATGCTGACTTCGTAGGGTGCCATCGCGCTAGCACCGAAGTAGCAGTTCCGCCTCACGTAGTCGGTCGGACTGAGGGTCAGCTCGTCGACCGACGAACCGCCGAAGATTCCATAGGTGCGGTTACCCGCGGATGACTTCATGCTCGGAACCATCGCGTCGAGCGTGGCGAGCTGCATGCGCAAGAACATCGTTCCCTGCTCGGTCGGAACGTAGCGAAGTCGCGGGTAGCGCTCGAACACGCCGGCGAGGATCAGGTGAGGAAGTGTCCGCTGGGTCCAGCTCGCCATCTCTGTGATCAGTACAGGGTTAGAGGCTGGCTGGTCCATCGGCATCTCGGGACTTCCCGTCCCTCCGTGCTGCACGACGCTGATATCGAGATCCTGGCAGCCCGCCCACAGCGGCTCATAACGGGTGTGGAACAGCGGCTGCACCAGAGGATCACCGGGCGAAACCGCGGGGATGAGCACCCCGCCGAAGCAGCCTTGCTCCACGCCCCAGCGGATCTCCTCTAGGGCCAAGTCGATGTCGTGGGGGAACATCTGGATCAGGCCGCGCCGGCGCCCCGGGGTCAAAGAGCAGAAGTCGACCTGCCACCGGTTGTGGGCCTTGACGCCCTCCCAGCGGAGCTCGAACTCCTCCCGGCTGCGCGGCAGCTTGATGGTGATGTTCGGCACGGTGGGAAAAAACGGCGGAACCGTGTTCGGAAAGAGGATCTCGGCGGAGACGCCATCGGCGTCGACCTCGGCCAGGCGGAACTCGCTGTCCCAGTTGCGCTTCGCGGTCGCGATCGCCAGGTCGTCGAACGGGCTTACGTAGGTCTCCGCCCACCGGTCGAACTCGTCGTGAAGCCGGGACGGCAGGTACGGCTTGTAGTCGTGCAGCTCTGCGCCGGCGTGGGTGTCGGCGGAGATCACCACATAGCGGTCGATTGTGTCCCAGGTCGCGCCCATCGAGGCTCCCTCCCTACTCTTCAAGGCCAAACCTACGTCTTTGTTTGACTGAAGTCAAATACTTGCTGTCACATGGATTAGGCACATGCATCGGGCGCGTGCATCGTGCACCTGGTCAGGCGGTCACCCGGGCCGAGGCGCCGGCGCTCACGTCGAGGACCGCACCGGTGATGTGAGCCGCTCCAGGGCCGGCGAGGAACATCACGGCCGCCGAGATCTCTGCCGGGTCGAGGAGGGCCTGTGGCTGGACGTGGAGCATCCCGAGGAACTTCTCAGCGTCCTCCATGGTGGGGCTGTCGAGGTCCGGCCGGACCTTGCGAATCAACGCCTCGTTGCGGACCATCGGCGTGTCAACCGTGCCCGGCGCGACGGCGTTGACGGTGATCCCGAATTGGGCGAGATCCTGCGCTGCCGACTTCACCAGGCCGATCACACCCCACTTCGAGGCCGTGTATGCACCCATGCCACCTGTCGTCCCGCGGCCCATCATCGAGGAGATGGCGATGATCCGCCCGTACCTATTCCTGATCATCACCGGCGCGGCGGCGCGCAGCGAATTGAACACACCGGTCAGGTTGACCGCTATCACGTCCTTCCACTGCTCCGCGCCGGCGACCTGAATCGGGGCGCCGCCGGTCACTCCTGCATTGGCGATCAGCACGTCCAGCCGCCCGAGCTCGTCCACGGTCCGCGCGACTGCCGCCTCCGTCTCCGAGAGACTGCTGACGTCGGCGGTGATGGCCAGACAACGACCCCCCTCCTTTTCCACCAGGCGAGCTGTCTCATCCATGTCGGAGGGCGACGAGAGCCGGTAGTCGATGGTGGCCAGATCCCGGCAGAGGTCGAGAATGGCTACGTCCGCCCCCTCCCTGGCAAAGCTGAACGCATGGCTGCGACCCTGGCCGCGCGCTCCTCCGGTAATGAGGACGACCTGACCATCAAACTGACGTCCGGCAAACTGACGTCCGGCGGCAAACTGTCCCATCCTCGGGAATCTACGGCCCGAAGGAGTCCGCGAACGCGGGCGCATGCCACCAGCCGGAACCCAACAGCCGGGGCTTTAGCGGTGCGAGGTTGTCGTCAACTCTCTCCAATCGCCCTCGCCGAGTTCGATGTCGAACTTCTTCGCCGCCGCCACGATCCGGTTCCAGGCTCGGTCGCGCTGCGCGTCGGTGACCCCTTCGACCTGGTTGAAGCGGGCGACAGCGTTGCGTACGTGGGCGGCGTCGGTCAGGGGTTCCTTCCGTTCGTCGGGAAACGCGAAGTCGGTGTCATCAAGGCGATTCTCGTCGTGGGTGCTCATACCGGGTGCCATCTTGGGGATCTTCTTGCCCTCGGCCCTGGCGCTCTGAACTTTTCGGGCCTTCTCAAGGTTCCGTCGAGCCGCTTGCTTCTGCCGTTCCGTAGCCATGCCGCGCGGTTACCCGCTGCGCGCCCCACCGAAACGGCGCGCTACGGCATCGGCTCCGGCTCCGGTACCGGTTCGGGGTCTGGCCACGGTTCTGGCGGCGGCTTGGTCGGTGGCATCGGGTCCGGCTCAGGGAACGGGTTCACCGGCGGGTCGTCGGGCCGTGGAATAGGCGGAACAACGTCCATGCGTTCCATGGCCGAGCAGCTACCCAGGTAACGGCCGGGCAACCCAGGGGAGAGCCTCAGGCGTCTTCGGCGAACCTGGAGGGGTCCACGTTGAGCAGGCCTCCGTTCACGACGGCGACACTCACCGGCCGGCCCAGCTCACGCAGGCGGTTGCATCCGTCCTCGCCGATCGCGGCGTATGCGGCGGTGCTCAGAAGGTCGGTATGGTCCTCGACCCTTTGCCGTAGTTCAGCTCCGGCCTCGGTGAACCCAATTTCGGAATCGCCCGGCTCGATGAGCCCGCGGGACCTGAGCCGGTCAATACCCGCGGCCCACGCCTCGTCGGTCCAGGCGCGGCTGGGGCGAAGGAACCTGACGTCCACCTCGCCGGCCGCCGCGTGGGTGATCAACGCCTCGACCGGGTCAAGCTCCGCCTCCAGAAGCGAAGCGATGTGCCCGTCACCCCGGTACTCGCGCAGCAGAGTTTGCGCGTGCCACAAGACGAGATGCGGTTCGTCCGGCCACGCAAGGGATGCGTGGGCAGCGAACAGGGGCCTGCCCTGCGGCATCGTCGACGCCGCCTCTGCAGCCGTGCGGGCCAGATCCGCAGCCTCGCGAAGCCCTTTTGACTCGAGCAGTTCGGCGCCCAGTCCTCGGCGCAGAGCGGCATCAGCCGCCTCGAGCCGCGATTCCAGGATCTCCGAGGTTCGGGCAAGTTCCCACGCCGCCGGTATCGCGCGCCGCACCAGGTCCGGAGAGAAGTTGAAGAAGGTGGCGATGACTACTTCGGCCGGGACCGGTCCCATCGCCGCGGCCCGAGACGCGAAGTACCCCATCCGGTTGCCCTTCAGGCCGATCTTCTCGTAGCGCTCCCCCGCTTCGGGAACGAAGTAGATCATGCCGTGGACCGGTTCCAACGTGCGCCACGTCTTCCTCGCGAGGGTCGGGTTCATTCGCAGGACGTTAACCGCAAGGATGCCCCGCTCGCGGCGCCGCGACTACAGGACGCGCCAGCGGCCCGTAAAGTCTGCGTCTTGCTCCGACGGGTGTTCCTGCTTGGGTTCCTGACCACGATCGTCGTAATCGTCGCCCTGGCCGTCGGGGCGGACATCGCGGCGCGCGTAATCGCCGAGCATCAGATCGCAAGCCGGGCAAAGTCGTCCACCGGTGCGCAGAACACCTCGTCCAGCATCAACTCATTTCCGTTCCTCTACGACCTCCTCGTAGACGGGGACGCACGAAGTGTCGCAGTCGATCTGCGTGGTGTCCCGATCGGTCCCTTGACCGTCGATCGAGTAGACGTCCATGTCCGCGATGTTCACATCGACAAGTCGAAGCTTCTGTACCACCACAAGGTTCGGGTCACCTCCATCTCGTCCGCCACCGCCAGCTTGATCATCACCGCCTCGGACATCACTTCGGCTACCGGAATCCCGGTCACCATCGCGGGGAACACGGTGACAGCGAGCGTTGCCGGAGTTCCCATCCCGGTGTCGGTGACGGTGACCGGAAGCGACTCGCTCAGCTTCAACGTCGTGGGGCACCGGGTGTTGTCCTTCAACCTCGCCAGGAGCCCGGTCGTGCCGATTTGCCCGATGCAGCTGACGACCCGGCAGTCGGCGCTTCAGCTGTCCTGCACGGTTTCGCCCGTGCCTGCCTCTCTGATCGCGGCGCTTTCGTCGCGGTCGTGACCCCGCCATCCTGAAATATCCCGGCCGGGCGGTAGCGTTCACGAGCGTATGGGTTCCGAGGAGCTGCTTGACCTTCCCCCCGACGAGTTGCTGAGGACGGCCATGGCCGTACGCGACGCGGCGCACGGGAGCCGGGTCACCTATTCGCCAAAAGTGTTCATCCCGCTGACCATGCTGTGCCGGGACCGATGCGGATACTGCACGTTCGCCAAGGCACCAGCTCGGATCGAGTCGCCCTACCTCACGTCTGAGCAGGTCTTGGATATCGCCAGGCGAGGTGCGGAAGCCGGCTGCCACGAGGCCCTCTTCACCCTCGGCGAGCGCCCCGAGGATAGGCACCCGGTGGCGCGCGGCTGGCTGGACGAAAACGGTTACCGCTCGACCATCGACTACCTCGAAGCGATGTGCCGCCTGGTGATCGAAGAGACCGGGCTGCTGCCCCACGCCAACGCCGGCGCCCTTTTTCCGGAGGAGCTCGCCCAGCTTCGAGCGGTCACGGCCAGCCAGGGAATGATGGTCGAGTCGCTGCGACCCGACCTGGACGCCCACAAGGGCTCACCCGACAAGGAGCCCGACCGCCGGCTGGCCACCCTCGATGCCGCGGGCAAGCTGCGCATTCCGTTCACGACGGGGATCCTCGTCGGCATCGGCGAGGACCGGGCCGACCGCGTCGCCGCACTCGAAGCGATCGCCGCCAGCCATGCCCGCCACGGGCACGTGCAGGAGGTCATCGTCCAGAACTTCCTCCCGAAGCGCGGGACCGCTATGCACCGAGCCCCAGCGTGCTCACAAGAGGATTTCGTCGACGCCATCGCGCTCGCCCGCCTCATACTTCCTCCCGACATACACCTCCAGGCGCCGCCGAACCTGTCCGACGATTTCGCCGTTCTACTCGACGCGGGAATCGACGACTGGGGTGGCGTGTCCCCCATCACCGCCGATCACGTCAACCCTGAAAGGCCGTGGCCGGCGCTGGACCTGCTCCGCGACGCAACCGAGTCACGAGGCCTCGCACTCGTGCCGCGGTTGACCATCTATCCCGAGTACGCGTCGAAGCCCGAGGCGTGGCTGGACGATCAGATGCGGTTCCCGGTTCTGGACCGCAGCGACGCGGAAGGACTCGCGCGAGACGATCCCGGCTCGGCGTTCCCGCAGAAGGTGGGCGAGTACAAGAACGTGGGGGACGGAGCAGAGGTAGTTCTAGTCGGCCGGCGATCCACGCAGTGGTACTCCGGCGCGGACGTCGATCCGCCTGTTTTGCTTCCGGGTAGGCCTCGCGCGTCCGGAGCGGTTTCGGATGTGCTGGCCGGCGTTCGGGCCGGAGAGGAGCCGGATGTCGAGGAACTGGTTGCCTTGTTCAGCGCGCGAGGTCCGGAGGTATCGGCTGTCGCAGAGCTTGCAGATGATCTCCGCCGCGACTCGGTCGGAGACGTCGTCACGTGGGTCCGCAACCGCAACATCAACTACACCAACGTTTGCACGTTCAAGTGCCGTTTCTGCGGATTCTCCAAGGGTCCTTTGTCGCTCAATCTGAGGGGAACCCCCTACCTGCTCACCCTCGACGACATCGCACAGAGAGCGGCCGAAGCGTGGGAGTTGGGCGCGACCGAGGTTTGTCTGCAGGGCGGGATCCATCCCGACTTCGACGGGGACTATTACATCGACGTCACCAAGGCGGTGAAGGCGGCCGCTCCTTCGATTCACGTGCACGGGTTTACGGCGCTCGAAGTGACCGAGGGTGCTCGGCGGTTGCGTGAGCCGCTCGCGGAATACTTGACGCGTTTGATGGACGCGGGGCTTCGAACGCTGCCGGGTACCGCGGCCGAGATCCTCGACGACGAAGTACGGGCGGTTCTCTGTCCCGACAAGATCACCACGGACGAGTGGCTGGAGGCGCACCGCACCGCACACTCGGTCGGTTTGCGGTCGAACATCACGATCATGTTCGGTTCGATCGAGAGTCCGGTCCACTGGGCTCGTCACATCGTCAGGACGAGGGAGCTCCAAAAGGAAACGGGCGGGTTCACCGAGTTCGTCGGGCTCCCGTTCGTCCACATGGCCGCGCCGATATACCTGCAGCGTAAGGCCAGACGAGGCCCGACCTGGCGCGAAGTGGTTCTCATGCACGCTGTCGCGCGCATCGCGTACCACGGATTGATCGACAACATCCAGGCTTCCTGGGTCAAACTCGGCCCCGACGGAGCCCGCCAGTTGCTCATGGCCGGCGTCAACGACCTCGGCGGGACCCTCATGAACGAGAACATCTCGCGCGCTGCGGGCGCGAGCCATGGGCAGGGCATGGACGAACAAGGCTTTCGCGAGATCGTCGAACCGCTCGGCAGAACCCTCGAGGAGAGGACGACGGTCTACGGTCGGGTCGCTCCGGCCTAGACGGACGGGGGGTTCGGGGGCGGACGTACCCGGCCGAAGATCATCTCCTGGTTGAAGACGGCAAGAAGACGTCCGGCCGTGTCATGCGCGGTCCCGGCATACAGGCCGCGCGCTCCGCCGGCCTTGAGCGGCCACATCCAAAGCAGGATCCACTCGTCGACGCGAGCGGGATGATGGAACCACATCGCATGGTCGATGCTCGGCCCGCCGCGGGGAAACTGCTCCAACTCGCCGTCCGCGAATCCTGAACCGATGTCGGACAGGTATGCGAGCGCGCAAGCATGGAGCACCGGATCGTCCGGGAGTCGCACCGTCGATTTTGCCCAGACCCTCGCAGGGAGCGGATAGTCCTCCGGGCCGTACGGCCGCACCGGCGGGTAAGGACGAAACTCGAACGCCGACGCGAACATCGACACAAGTGCGCGCTCGGCCGGAAGATCGTCCGGATCGGCGGCGGGGGGAAGGGGCTGCGAGAAGTCAGGGCTTTCTTCGTGAATGTGGAACGAGGCGAGCGCGCTGAAGATGACCTTGCCCTCCTGCACGGCGCTCACATGCCTGGCGGAAAAAGACCTCCCGTCGCGGTCGCGATCCACCTTGAGGATCACCGGATGCTGCCACTGACCGGGGCGGAGGAAGTATCCGTGGAACGAGTTGGGCATCCTCCCTTCGGGCACCGTGAGCGAAGCCGCTCGCAAGGCCTGCCCGGCGACCTGCCCGCCGAAGAGCGCCGGGCGGGCGGGAGCGGTCTTCTCGTTCAAACCGCGGAAGAGATCGGCGTCGATCCGTTCGAGATCGAACAGCTCGTTGAGATCGCCCGCGACGGGAGCGCCAGGCTGGTCAGAACTCATTGACCCGACGGGAAACGAGGCGACCTCCGCTCCTGCAGCGCTGCCAAGCCCTCGGCCACGTCCGGCCCCATGAACGTGAGCATTTCGTAGGCGGCCGACTGTTCGAAGATCGGTCCCGCCTGCTTGACCCAGTTGTTGAGCGCCTTCTTGGTGAACCGCAACGCCAGCTGCGATCCTTCTGCGAGCGTCGACGCCACGGCCATCGCCTTGGGCAAGACCTGGTCGCTCGGCACGCACATACTCACCATTCCGATGCGTTCGGCCTCGGCGCCGGTAAGCATCTCCCCCGTCAGAAGGTAGTAACGCGCCTTGGCCATGCCGGCCAGAAGCGGCCAGATGATGGCCGCGTGATCTCCGGCGGCGACACCGAGCTTTACGTGGCCGTCCCCGAGAACCGCGTCCTCGGCGCAGATCGAGATGTCCGCGGTCAGCGCGACCACCAGGCCGGCGCCGACCGCGGCGCCGTTGATCGCAGACACGATCGGCTTCGAGCAGTTCAGGACGTTGTAGACCATGTCGGCCATCTCGGTAAGCATCTCGGTGACCCTCTCGTAATTACCGACCATGCGGCCGATCATCCCGTAGTCCCCTCCAGCCGAGAACGCCTTCCCTGCACCGGTGATCACCGCGACCCGCGTGTCGGAGTCGGCGTCGACATCCAGCCATACCTTCGCCAGCTCGGTGTGAAGCGTTTCGTCGGTTGCGTTGTACTTTTCCGGGCGGTTGATGGTGATCTGGAGGATCCCGCGGTCGTGCCGCTCGAACGCGAGCTGCTGGAAGCTAGAGAAGTCCATCCGGCAACTCTAGGATCACCCATGTGAGCCACACCGTTGACAAACCAGCGGGTGACGCCCGGGAGAGCACCGTCGACACGGGGCTCCTCGGAGACGCGGGGCGGATCCTGAATCAGGCCGTGGCCCTCCGGCGGCGCATCCACTCGCATCCCGAGACGGGGCTGGAGCTCCCGCGCACCCAGGAACTGATTCTCGAGGAGCTCGACTCGATGGGGGTCGGCGCTACCACGGGACATACCCTTTCGTCGGTGGTCAGCGTGATCGAGGGTGACCAGCCGGGCCCGACGACGCTGCTACGAGCGGACATGGACGCTCTCGAAATGCCCGAGGACACCGACCTACCGTTCGCTTCGGAAGTTGACGGGAAGATGCACGCGTGCGGCCACGACGCGCACGTAGCGATGCTCCTCGGGGCGACAAGGGTTCTGCACGACCACCGCAAAGACCTTCGCGGCAAGGTCATCCTGATGTTTCAGCCAGGCGAGGAGGGCCACGGCGGCGCCAAGGTCATGCTCGACGAGGGACTGCTCACCGCCAACGGAAAGGTTGACCGAGCTTTCGCGATCCACATCTCGTCGATCGTCCCGAGCGGGTTCGTCACCTGCCGGCCCGGCACGATCCTGGCCTCGTCGGACGAGTTCCGGATCACGGTCACCGGCGCGGGCGGCCACGCCTCGATGCCGCATGACGCGTGCGACCCGGTCCCGGTCGCGTGCGAGATCGTGACCGCGCTCCAAGCGATGGTCACCCGGCGCGTGCCTGCCTTCGACCCTGCGGTCGTGACGGTGACCAAGGTCCAGGCCGGTACCGCTTTCAACGTCATCCCCGAGATCGTGGAATGCGAAGGGACGGTTCGAGCGGTGTCCGAGGGGACGAGAACTCTCGCAATCGGCTTGATCAAACAGGTTGCGGAGAACGTCGCCGCCGCGCACGGTTGCCGAGCGACCGTCGAGATGGTCGAGCTCAACTACCCGGTCACGGTCAACGACCGCGAAGCCGCCGAACGAACCCTTTCTGTGGCCCGGGGACTAATCGGCGACAGGGCGGTGCCGATGCCCAGTCCGGCGATGGGAGCGGAGGACTTCTCGTATCTCCTACAGGCCGTGCCGGGAGCGATGGCGATCCTCGGCGCCTGGCCGCCGGGGGTCGAGCGGCCCGCGCCGAACCACTCCAACCGGATGGTCATCGATGAGCCGGCGATGGCGACCGGTATTGCGCTGTACGCGGCAATGGCTCTGACATGACCCCGGATGGGGCCCCAAAGCCCATCCTCCTCCAGAGCGTGGGGACCCCAACCCCACGCCTGGCCGTCGCACGGGCCTGGCCCGCTTAGCCGGCGTCAACAGTTGTTGACAGCCGGTTCATCGTGTCGATGTACTCCTCGATGATGTCGTAGATCAGGTCCTTGCTGGGTCGGACGTTGTTCATCCGGCTGACCACCTGGCCGACCGGCATGCCCGTCAGTTCCCGATTGCCGGAACGCTGAATTCTGCGCATGGCGTAGTTGTTCAGAATGAACTGAAGCGGCATCGGCAGCGTGCCGGGCGACTCGGGCGCCTCCCAGGCCTCGGTCCAGGCGGTGCGGAGCTGACGGGCTGGCTTTCCGGTGAGGGCGCGCGACCGGACCGTGTCGCTCGAGGTTGCTGCGAGGAGTTTGTCGAGAGCGATGTCGCTGGTGTTTGCCTCGGTGACTGTCAGCCAGATCGAGCCGGTCCACACGCCCTGGGCGCCGAGGGCCATCGCCGCGGCCATCTGCCGGCCCGTGGCGATGCCTCCAGCGGCCAGAACGGGCACGGGCGCGACCGCGTCGACGACGTCAGGGACGAGAACCATGCTCGCCACTTCTCCGGTGTGACCGCCCGCTTCGTACCCCTGGGCGATGATGATGTCCACGCCTTTCTGAACGTCCCGGACCGCCTGCTCGACGCGGCCTATGAGGGCGGCGACCTTGACTCCCTGGTCGTGAGCGCGGTCGATGGCTTCCTTCGGAGGGGGTCCGAGCGCGCTGGCCAGCAGGGAGATCGGGTGGGCCAGCGCAACGTCGATCAGCGGCGTTCCCGTCGCCTCGGTCCAACCGAGCACTCCCGAGCTGAGCGGGTCACCGGCGGAACCTGAGTCCTGCTCCTCCGGCAGGGGCGGGACTCCGTGGTCGGCGAGGATCTTCTCGACGTAATCCCAGTGCGCCTGGCTGATCATTCCCCGCAGCTGATCGGCAAGCTGGCGTTCGTCGTGCAGGCCGGCCTCCCGGTCGGCGCTCTTGACCGGCATGACCACGTCGACCCCGTACGGCTTGCCCCCGCAGTGCTCGTCGATCCACGACAGCTCGATCTCCAGCTGCTCCGGCGAGAACGCGAGCGCGCCAAGAACGCCCATCCCGCCTGCCCGGCTGACCGCCGCGGCCACGTCGCGGCAATGGGTGAACGCGAAGATCGGGAACTCGATCCCGAGCATCTCGCAAATCTCGGTCTTCACCGGCTCCTCCCAAAATTAGAACGCGTTATAGAGGATAACACTGGCTCGCTCGGACGGGCGAGGAGTCGGAGACGCGAGTGCTACGCCCCGGCCGCGGGCAGCTCGACGCCGGCTTCCACCCCCAGATAGGCCGCCTTCACCCGTTCGTCGGCCTGGACCTGGCCGGGGCTTCCCACCGCAAGTATTGAACCGAAATCCAGGACATGAATCGTCGAGCAGACCGACATGACCAGATCTATGTCGTGCTCCACGAGAAGGACGCCGAGACCCTCGGACGCAAGATCGCGAAGGAGCCGACCGAAGTCCTCGGACTCCGACTCGTCCAAACCGGACGACGGTTCGTCGAGAAGAAGAAGCCTGGGTTGCGTCGCCAAAGCTCGTCCGAGCTCAACGAGCCGGGCGAGCCCGGTCGGAAGAGAGTCGACTTGCTCGTCGGCGACGTTGCGAATGCCCACCCGTTCGAGGATCTGCTCGGCTACTTCCTTCGGGTCATAGCGCGTCCGCGTCCAGGAGCGGTGCACCTCGGCGGCGACGAGGATGTTGTCACGTGCGGTGAGGGAACCGAACACTTCCAGGCGTTGAAATGTCCGTGCGATACCGAGACGGGCGCGCTGGTAGGCCCGCCTGGTCCCGATGTCCTGGCCGCCGAGCAGGACCTGCCCCCGGTCGGCCTCCTGTAGGCCACAAATGACGTTGAAGAGCGTGGTCTTGCCCGCGCCGTTGGGTCCGATCAGGCCGGTGACGGTGCCCTCCTCGGCTGCAAGGCTCACGCCCTGCAACGCCTTGACGCCGCCGAAGTGCACGTCGACGTCTCTGACCTCCAGAAGCGTCACTGGAACATCGCGTCTTGCTCGAGCGGGCGGCAGATCCCGCACGCCTTGAGCCCATCGGCCTCCGTCACCGTTCTGACACCGTCCTTGCCCACGACGGCGACGCAGTTCGGCCGGTGCATCATCGATCCGTTCGCGGTCGCAACCAGACCGGTCGCGACCGGGGTTCGGACATCCGCGACGGCTGCCCCATTAGACGGAGTCAGTCCGGCGCGGATCGCCGCAGTGAGCTCCTCGATGCTTTCCCGCAAAAGAGTCAGGTTCTCACGATCGACGTCGCTTCGCGCGCGGTTCTCTTTGACCATCACCGCCTGCCAGTGCCCGAAATAGAGGAAGCCGCCCAGGAAGATCAGTCCCAGACCGGTCAGGCCTCCGGAGACGAGGTAGGGGATCTGGCCCGCCACCAGGACGGTTCTCGACGTCCCGATCCACGCCACGAGGATGCACGCAAGCCCGGCGAGAACAAGCGCCGCGCCCACCGCGAACAGCCACTGCTCGCCGTTCAGGCGGAACCTGCCAGCCCGCCCGAGCACCTTGAGCAGCCGGGCCTCGCGCTCCCTCGGTGCTTCGGTTGCTATCGCAGTCATGGAGAACTCCCTCCACCGTCTCTGAGGCGTCTTGGATTCGGGCATCCCGCGGCACCGGCAGCGGTCGATGACGCCATCAGAGCGGGCACCCTGGTCAGACCGACCGCCCCCAGCAACCCCGCCAATGCAATGAGAATGATCCATCCCACACCGAGGCCACCCGGTAGCGACGCCGAAGCAAGGGTGGCGGTGGGCGGGTTCACCTGCGACCGGGTCGGGGGCGCGATCTGAGGCTGCGAGCTGAGCGCCGGCGTGGCGTTCGTCGGCAACGAGAGCTGCGGTGCCGCGGCCGTTCCGGTGTCAGGCGAGGTAGCCGGTGTTGCTGCTGGGGTGAATGAGCCTGTGTTGTCAGAGCTCGCGTTCGCACTCGAAAGACCGCCCTGGAAGGCGCTCGATGCGGCTGTCATCGACACCGCGGCACCGCCGACGCTCGCAGTAAAGCTGTTGTGACTCGAATCGCCCGGCGGCGCCCAGTAGAAGAGAAGGGAGGAAGCGTCGAAATAGTCGACCTGGCCGATGGTCACCTTCGACGGAACGGTCGAGTAGATCTGCATACCGGCCTGCTGAAGCGCCGAGTTCACCGCATCTTGTACCGGGGGCGCAGCGGGGCTTCCGGGTTGGCCTAGGTGCACTCCTGACCCGTCGACATAGGCGCTTTGACCAGCGATGGTCATGTTGTGGATAAGAGTGGATCCGGTCATTTGGGGTTGCGCTCCGTTGTCGGAAGTCCCCTGCGCGCTAGAGGTAAGCGAACCGATCGTGATCAGACCACCGTCGATGCTGATTCCTGACGCCGCCGACTGGGCGGTCGCCGTCAGAGCTCCGGTCGAGGAGTCGAAGTGAATCGTGCTCGCCGACGTCGAAGCTCCAACCGTCCCGGCGGCCCCGAGCCCGCCGCCGCCGAGAGACGAGTTCGCCGCGGCGTACTGGTCGCCCGGTACCGGCGGCTGCACCGTGGCGGACATCGTGGTGCCGGTGGGCGCGCTCGTGTTCTGCTGGGTCTGGGGTGTCCCACTCGTCGCTTCGGCGCGGACCGGGTCGTTGAGTGCTGTAAGGCTGCTGTTGCCGGTCAGTACCTCGACGAGTGTTCCCGCGTTGCCCGCCGCAGCGCCTGGCCAGACGACCGACGCGAGTGCATGCTGCCCTGCAGGATCCAGTGAGGCGAAGCTGTAACCCCAGTCGCCTTCGCCTTCCGGGTGGAAGGTGGCGTTCGGCTCGTCCTCGGTTATCTGCAGGATCGGTGCCTGGACGCTCACCAGGTAGCTGAGCACCGCTGAACCGGCCCCAGGGCTCGTTTGACCGAACGCGGGCCCTCCGGCACCGATGAAACCGGCAGCACCGACGGCGAGCGCCCCTGCGATCGATGCGGTCGCAAGTCTGCGCAGCTTCGCCGCGGGAGCGATCCGCCTGACGTGATGGGTCATCCGGCCACCCCCAGGTATGCCTCGGTCAAGGCTCCCGCGACGTCGGCAGGCTCGCCGAACACCTCGATCCGTCCTTGCCGCATGACTGCGGCGTAGTCCGCCACCTTCATGGCGGCCGCCGCGAACTGCTCGACGAGAAGTATCGCTATGCCCGATCGTGCAAGGTCGGCGACCTTCTCGTAGAGCTCGGACACGATTATGGGTGCCAAGCCCATCGAGATTTCGTCCAGGAGCAGCAATGCAGGCTCGGACACGAACGCTCTGCACATCGACAGCATTTGCCGCTCTCCGCCCGACAAGGTGCCGGCGAGCTGGTTGCTCCTCTCGGCCAGCCTTGGGAACGTCGTGTACGCGGAATGCTCGATCCAGTCCATAGTGGCCGTGCCGGCGTGGCTGAACACCCTGAGGTTCTCCCGAACCGTCAGGTTCGGGAACGTGCCGCGGCCTTCGGGGATGCTGCATACCCCCGCCTTGGCGAACACGTACGGGGCGACTCCGTTCACGTGGAGCCCGGACACGTGGACGCACCCGGCAGTCGGCCTTACGAATCCGGAAGCGACGTTGAGGAGCGTCGTCTTGCCCGCGCCGTTGGGGCCCATCAACGCGAGCACAGAGCCCCGGGGAACGGTCAGGTTCACTCCGTGAAGGACCTCGACGCGTCCGTAGCCGGCGCGAAGGCCGATGACCTCGAGGGCTGGCTCGGCCGGGTCGGAATCTGTCGGTCGCCCGACGTCGGTCTCCCGGTCGATGTCGCGACGGTCAGGGTGGGTGAGGTCAGTCGAAGACAAGTCGTCCCTCCCCTGCCTCGGGCATCTCGGCGACACTCGCCGGCCGGCGTGCGCCCAGTAACCGTATGCGGTCCCAGGCGATGCCTATCTGGCCGGCGAATCCTCCGGGGTTGAGCCCCACGAAGACGGCGCCGACGCCGACAAGCAGAAGCTGGAACTCCGGGATATGAACGTACTTGGCGATTTCGGGCGAGAAGGCGTAGAACATCGCCGCGGCGAACGCCCCGCCAACGGTGTTGATGCCTGCGAGGGTGATCAGCAACAGAAGCAAAAGGCTGACGAGCCCGATAAAGTCGCTTGGCCCAACCTCTTTCTGCCAGCCCCCGTAGAGAGCACCGCCGATGCCGGCGATCGCCGCTGCGAGCGTGAAGACCGCGAGCTTGGTCGCGGTCAGGTTCATGCCGATCGCGGCAGACGCCGCCTCGCTGTCGTTCAGCGCGGCCAGGCGCCGCCCGAACGACCCGCGTTTGAGTGCAAGGACACCGACAGCTAGCGCCGCGAAGATCACCGAGACCTCGATGAGGAAACCTTTTTGGGACTTCTGCCATACCCGGCCGACATCGAGGATGCCACCGTAACCGAGGACCTTGTTGAAGAAGAGCGAGTCCATCGCGTACGCGAAGGAGAGAGTCGCGAGTGCGAGGTAGAGGCCGCGCAACCGAAGTGCCACGAAAGCGAGAAGCGCGCCCACCGATGCCGGTAACGCCGCGGCGGCGAGCAGCCCGAACACCGAATCTCCACCGAAGACATTTCCCATGGCGAAGGCGCCGAACCCGGCCAGCGTCATCTGGCAGAGCGAAACCTGACCGCCGTAGCCAGTAAGGAGAACCAGCGAGAGCAGGACCACGCCAACAACTACGCCCTCTCCGTAGTTGAGAAGAGATCCGGCCGAAAGCACGTTGGACAGGACGATCGTCACGCCGACGAAGCCGACGCCCAGGGCAATCGACGGCCAGAGACCCATGTCAGTCCGCTTCCGGGTAGCAGCTGGCCGTGCGGTCTGGAGGCGGTCCTGGCGCAATAGGAGCAACGCCAGGAACAGAACGATCATGGGGAGGACAGGATTCAGGTTCGACAGCAGAGTGGGGGGCAGGTATCCCACCGCGTACGACTGGATGAGGCCCAGAAGCATCGCGCCGGCGACGGTCAGGGGGAGGCTTTTCATCCGGCCGACGACGGCGGCGGCGTACCCCGTAATGACCAGGAACGTGAGGTTGAACTGGTCAAGATATTGAAGCGGGGCGATGAGGATCCCGGCGAGAGCCGCCAGGGATGCTCCGAGTGCCCAGCTGAGCTGCGCGCTTCTCACCGGGTTGGCGCCGGCGCGGGCGGTGAGGTCCTTGTCGTCGACCACTGCGCGCATGGTGAGGCCTACCCGCGTCCGGTTGAAGACGAACCAAGCCACCGCGACGAAGATGGATGCGGCGAAGACAAAGAGCTCGAAGTAGGTGACCGCGACGCCGAACAGGTGCACTGTTCCGGTTCCGAGGAGATCGGGCAGACGGCGGGTCACCTGCGTCGACCAAAGCGCGTCCGCCGCGCCAAGGATGCCGAGCAGGAGCCCGAGTGTCACCACGAGGCTGAGACCCAAGGAAGCTCCGTAAAGAGGTCGGATGGCGATCCTCTCGACGAGCAAGCCTCCAAAGGGCGCGATCACGAACAGCACGAGCAACAAAGACAGAACCATAGGAACGTGCCAGGCGACTGCGAGCTGCCAGTAAGTGAAGGTCATGAACATGCCCATCGCCCCTTGGGCGAAGTTGAACACGCCGGACGTCACATAGGTCACAACCAGACCCGATGCCGCGAGTGAATACAGACACCCGTAAACCAAGCCCTCTATGCCGAAGGTGAAGATCTGGTTCATCGCGATCAGCCTGCGAAGTAGCCGTCGCAGCGGAAGCCGGTCGGTGGGTCGTCCATCTTCACGTACTGGCCGCCTTGGATCTGGAACAGGTTGTAGCAGTTGGACGGTTTCTTAGCGCTGATGTTCGCGGTGGTCGTCATGCCGTTGTCGTTGTAAGTGGAGGTCGCTGCCAGCGCCGCGAGCACCGCCTTCTGAGTCAAGTGCGGACCGACCTGCTGGAGGATGTGGACGAACAAAGCAGCGTTCGCCCACGAGTAGGTGGAGAACAGATCGGGCTGGAAGCCGGGAAATGCGGTATGCATCCAGTGCAAGTAGGTGGCGACTTCAGGGACGGTGGGGTCGTTGAGGAAAGCCGCGGTCGCCAGATATTCGTACTGGCCTTGGGTCGCAGACGCTCCTCCTCCGTTCTGGATGTATCCGCCCGAATAGCAGACGACGCAGACCCATACCTCCGGCTTGTATCCCTGCTGCGCTGCTTCCTGAGAGAAGATGGCCGCGTCCGGGGCGTTCACCGACGAGAGAATGACCATCTTGATGTTCTGCGACTTCATCCGGAGAACGTCGGCGCTGAAGTTGGACTGGGCCGGGGGGAAGTCGTCTTCGTACTGGATCTGATAGCCGATGGTCTGGATCGCAGCCTTCAGATGCTGCCAGGCCGCGACCGCGGCCGCCTGGTTACCGACGATCGTTCCAACCGACGTGATCGCGTCCGGGTACTTCTGTTTCAGATACAGGTACGGCCCCAGATAGAACTGCTGGTCGTAGGGCGCCATCGAATATGCATTCGGAAGACCGGCCATCTGCGGATTCAGGTACGTCTGCACCATCGGCACGTTGGAATGGCCGGACATGATCTGGGCGCCGCAGTTGTCGTCGAGTGACCAGCTGCCCACGAAACCGAAGACGCCGCCGACCAGGTTCTGGTAGTCAGCCTCGTTCTGGCTGCATTGAAGCCCGTCATCGGAAGTGACCAGCTTGAGCTGCCGCCCGTAGACGCCGCCCTGGCTGTTCACGTAGTTGAAGTACGCCTGAGTCCCGTACGGACCGCCCTGGAACAGGCCGGGGACCGGTCCGCCCAGGTCGGAGATATTGCCCACTGTGATGCTCGTCGCGGTCACCCCAACGTCGGTCGCCCCACCGTTTCCTCCCGCTGGCGCCGCACTTCCCGCGCCGCCCGCCCCACCGGCGTTGGCCGCGGAGCCCACCGCGAGCCCGGGCCCGCCCGATCCCCCCGGGCCGGAAGAACCGAGAGTCGTCGATGGGCCGGCGGTGACGGAGCCGTTCTCGCCGGAGGCGGTGCCATTTGCGGACAGCCCTCCGGAGCCGCCGCCGAATCCAGACTGACCGCCACCCTTCCCGAGCGCGGCGTCCATCGCTGAGCGCTCCTGGGCGTTGGGGACCCTGAGGCCGCACCCCGCAAGGCCGAGGCCGGCGACGACGGCTGCGGCAACGAGCACCCGCCCAGCCTTCGCGCGTGAACCGGCGGCCGCGAGCAACCCGGCGGCCCGCCGGTCGTTACGTGCATCCCAAGGCTTCGGCATGGAGTCCCCCCGGACGGTTAGCGATGCCAATTGCCGCGAGGACGCGGCCAAAACGTCCTTTTGGTCTCTTTGGTCTCTTCTTCGCTACTCGCTACAAACCTCCTTTTCCACCCCCGGGTGCCGCTCAGCGGAACAATCCCGAGGTTGTGCCAGCGGAAACGCGATGGTATGAATCAGAACGCGTTCCAGCTACGTCTGGGGAGGGATCCAATGGCCGATGTGCGCACGACCGAACTCATGGCGGAGATCAACCTGCTCGACCGGGATCGCTTCACCGAAGGCATCCCGCATGAATGGTTCACCCACCTGCGTGCGAACGCTCCGATCTTCCGCCACCCCGAGCCGGCTGGCCCCGGCTTCTGGGTCTTCACCAAGTACGACGACGTCGTCGCCATCGGCAGGGATGCCAAGCACTTCTCGTCGGAACAGGCCCGCGGGGGCGTGGTCGGGCTCGAGGAACCAGAGGTCGAAGCGGAGTGGGTAGGCGAGGGCGGGAACCTGATGCTGACAATGGATCCGCCGGCCCACACCCGGTACCGCCGGCTGGTCAACCGTGGGTTCACCCCGAAGATGATCGGGATGTTGGAGCCTCACATCCGGGATATGACGGCAAGGATTGTGGAGGACGCGATAAAGCGTGGTGAGGTCGACTTCGTCGTCGACGTTGCCTCGGAGCTTCCCCTGCAGGTGATCGCGGAGCTGATGGGGGTACCGCTCGAAGAACGGCACAAGGTCTTCGACTGGTCGAACCGGATGATCGGCAGCGAGGACCCTGAGTACGCCGTCTCCCAGGAGAAGGTTCAAGAGGCCCAGATCGAGATGTTCATGTACGCGCAGCAGCTCGCCGACCGGCGCCGGGAGGAGCCGCGCGAAGACATCATCACCAAGCTCCTGTCGGCGGACGTCGATGGCGACCAACTCAGCGCGCTGGACTTCAACCTCTTCTTCCTGCTGCTTGCGGTCGCGGGAAACGAGACCACCCGCAACGCCATCTCCCATGGGATGAACGCTTTCCTTGAAAATCCGGAGCAGTACGCGCTGCTCCAAGCCAAGCCGGAGCTGATCGACACAGCGGTCGAGGAGATCCTCCGTTGGGCATCCCCGGTGATGTACTTCAGGCGGAACGTGACCGCCGACCTCGACTACAAGGGACACCAGCTGAAAGCGGGCGAGAAGGTTGGCATCTGGTACGTGTCCGCCAATAGAGACGAGGACGTGTTCTCCGATCCGTTCTCCTTCGACATCGCCAGGCAGCCCAACGATCACATCGCTTTCGGAGGCGGAGGTCCCCACCACTGCCTCGGGGCGAATCTGGCCCGGATGGAAATCAAGCTCCTGTTCGAGGAGCTGACATCAAGGGTCCGGTCGGTAGAGGCCGTCGGTACACCGTCGCGGCTGCGGTCGAACTTCATCGGCGGCATCAAGCACCTGCCGGTGAGTCTGGTCGCCGCCTGACACGATGATGAGCGAGGCGACCGCCCTCGAAGACACCACGCTGACAGCGGTCGACGGCTCGCCATTGTCGCCGAAGTCCGTTGCGCGCCGCCAACGGATAGTCGAGACCGCGATCGAGCTCGGGACCGAGGGCGGCTACGACGCCGTTCACATGAGAGAGGTAGCCGAGCGCTCCGATGTCGCGCTGGCGACCGTGTACCGATACTTCGAGTCGAAGGACCACCTGATATCTGCGGCGATCTCCGAGTGGACGGCACAGCTCGAGGCGAGGCTCGCCCGGGTGCCTGCACGCGGTGACTCTCCCGAGGAGAGGCTCGTCGACGTCCTCCGCAGAGCATCCCGGGCGATCGAACGACGCCCGTTGCTCGCAGAGGCGCTCGTCCGCGCCCTGAGCAGCCCCGACCCGGGTGTCGCGGCCGCAGCCGCGAAGGTGCGCGGCCAGATCAAGTCGATATCCGCACCGATTCTCGACGACCTGTCCCCCGATCAGCTCGAAGGAGTCATCGCGGTCCTAAGCCACGTGTGGAACTCGGCGTTGATGATCTGGGCCAACGGCCAGGCGCCGATCTCGAGCGTCGGGAATGAGTTGGAACGGGCGGCCAGGCTGCTCCTCGGCGGCGAAGTCAGCCGAGGATGACCTCGGCGATGGTCCGCATGTCCTCGAGGTTCTGAGGACCGACGACCAGCGTGGTGACACCGGCTTCCTCCCATGTCTGAAGCTCGTCCCTGATCTGCTCCTTGGTTCCGACCAGGGAGATGTCAGCCACCATCTGGAGAGGCACCGCGGCGATCGCCTCATGGCGCTTGCCTTCGAAGAAGAGATCCTGGATCTGGTCGGCTTCCTTCTCGTAGCCCATCCGACCGAACACGTTCTTGTGGAAGTTCATCTCCTTGGCCCCCATGCCCCCGATGTAGAACCCGAGTATGGGCTTCATCGACTCGAGCACCTTGTCGCGCTCGTCGGTCACCACCACCGAGCAATTGCTCGCGATCTCGAATTCTTCGGGCTTGCGGCGCGCTCCAGGCCGGGCGAAACCCTCGCCCAGCCAGGACCGGTACATGTCGCCGACTTTCGGGGAGTAGTAGATCGGCAGCCAGCCGTCGCCGATCTCAGCCGTCAATGCGACGTTCTTCGGACCCTCAGCCCCAAGGAGGATCGGTACGTCCGGACGAAGCGGGTGGGTGATGGGCTTGAGCGGCTTGCCCAGACCCAAGGATCCGGGGCCGGCGTAAGGAAGCGGGAAATGCGGCCCGGGGCTGCTGACCGGCGCTTCCCTCGCCAGCACCTGGCGGATTATGTCGACGTACTCCCGAGTACGCGCGAGAGGTTTGGAAAAAGGCTGCCCGTACCACCCCTCGACCACCTGAGGGCCCGACAACCCGAGTCCAAGTGTCAAGCGGCCCCCCGACAGGTGATCGATGGTCAGAGCGTGCATGGCGGTGGACGTCGGCGTCCGCGCCGATATCTGAACGATCGACGTCCCGAGCCGGATCCTCGAGGTAGACGCACCCCACCACGCCAGGGGGCTGAACGCGTCGGAACCCCAAGCCTCCGCTGTGAAAACGATGTCGAAGCCCAGCTTCTCCGCCTCGATAACCCGCTCCAGCGCGTTGGATGGGGGTTGTGCCTGCCAGTAACCGAGCTGCAAGCCGAGCTTCATGCGGCACACCATAGTGACCCGCGGGCTACCTTGCCCCTAGAACTAGAATGTGTTCTGATTTTAGGGTGACCGAGCTAAGAACCACTGAAACCAAGCTCGAGTTCCCCTACAGCCGGACTCTCGGGCCAGTGATGGGACCTTTCCTTTTGGGACTTCGGAAGGGGAAGCTTCTGGGAATCAAGTCGTCGGATGGGCGGGTGCTTGTCCCGCCGGTCGAGTACGACCCTGATACCGGGGACGCTTTGGGTCCCGACTTGGTGCCCGTGGGACCCGGGGGAACCGTCGAAGCTTGGACCTGGGTCGACGACCCGAGCCCGAAGCACCCGATTCAGCGCCCATTTGCGTTTGCGCTTGTGAAACCGGACGGCGCCGATACGGCTCTCGCGTCACCGGTTGATGCGGGATCGATCGATGCGATGGCGACGGGCATGCGGGTTCAAGCCCGTTTCAGCGAAGAGCCTCACGGCCTGATCACCGACCTGTCATGGGAGCCTGCCAAGTCATGAGCGACACCAAGACTTCCGCCGAAGGCGCGCCCAAGGAGGACCTGGTGATGGAGCATCTCGTCTCCCTCACCTACCACGAGCGCCTCACCCCGAATCTGAACCGGTTCGTCGACAACCTTCTCGAGGCCAGGATCATCGGGCACAAATGCCCAAGCTGCGGGCGGGTCTACGTCCCTGGAAAGGGCTACTGCCCGCTCTGCGTCGTCGCCACTGGCGACGAGGACGAGGTGGAGATCGTCGATCGGGGCACGGTCACCGGATTCACGATCATCACGCCCGTCGCCTACTACGGGCAGAAGGCGACCGAGCCGTTCGTGTACGCGTCGGTCCTCCTCGACGGTGCGGACACTCCGCTCGGCGGCCAGGACATCGTCGGCATCCCCCACGAGGAGATCCGCATGGGTTTGAGGGTGAAGGCGGTGTGGAAGCCGCGCGAGGAGCGGACCGCGGAGGGCATCTCCAATCGCGGTTGGGGGGGCATCGCGGGCGTCGTGGAAGCATTCGAGCCAACGGGTGAACCGGACGCCACCGAAGCCGTTTACAAGGAGCACATCTTCTGATGCCGGGTTCAGACATCGCCATCGTCGGTTACGCCCAAACGCCGTCTGTTCGCGACGCAGACGAAAGCGAGGTGCAGCTTCTCGTCCCCACTGTCACGGCCGCCATCTCGATGGCCGGCATCGACCGTCGGGAGATCGGGTTCACCTGCGCAGGCAGCTGCGACTACCTGACCGGCGGACCCTTCGCGTTCGTCTCCAATCTCGAAGCCGCTGGTGCTTGGCCACCCATCTCCGAGTCCCACGTGGAAGCCGACGGTGCCTGGGCCATGTACGAGGCCTGGCTGCGGTTGCTCGAAGGCGACATAGACGTCGCACTCGCGTTCGGATCCGGCAAGTCGTCTCCCTCGAACCCGGCCGAGGTGTGGGCGCAGCAACTCGATCCGTACTACCTCTCCCCGCTCGGACTCGACCCGGTCTCGCTGGCCGGCATCCAGGCGCGAGCCGTCCTCGACGCGGGCAAGGCGACCGAGCGGGATTTCGCCGAGGTAGTGGCTACGAGCCGTCACAACGCCAAGTCCAACCCGAACGCCCAGCTGTCCGGCGACGTCGACGTGGACAAGCTGCTCGCAGAGCCCTACTACCGCGCTCCCCTGCGCAAGCATGACCTGCCGCCGATCTCGGACGGGGCGGTTGCAGTAGTCCTGGCCCGCGCCGATCGCGCCCGACAGCTTGCCGAAAGGCCGGCGTGGATAACGGGTATCGACCACCGGATCGAACCGCATCTCCCGGGACTGCGTGACATCACGTCGTCGACGTCAACGACCCTCGCCGCACGGAAGGCGGGATACGACGGAGGACCGCTAGATGTTGTCGAGGTGTCCTCCACGTTCAGCCCGCAAGAGATCGTGATCCGCGACGCTCTCGGCCTCGATGCGGGGTCCAACATCAACCCATCGGGCGGTCCGCTCGCCGGCAACCCGGTGATGGCCGTCGGGCTGGTCCGCATCGTCGAAGCGGCCGCGAGAATCATGAACGGCTCCGCGCGCAGGGCCCTCGCCCACGCCACCGGGGGGCCCTTGCTGCAACACAATCTGGTCTGTGTCCTGGAGGGAAAGTGATGGCGGAACGTTGCGCGGTAATCGGGATCGGTCAGACCAACTTCAAGAAGCGCCGCGACGACGTATCGATAGCCGGCCTATTGCGGGAGGCGATCGACCGGGCCCTCGCCGACGCCGAGCTCAGCCTGAAGGACATCGACGCGGTCGTAATCGGCAAGGCTCCCGACGCCTTCGAAGGCATCGTCATGCCGGAGCTGTTCCTCGCCGCCGCGATCGGCGCGACGGGGAAGCCGCTGCTCAGGGTCCACACAGCCGGCTCGGTCGGCGGATCGACGTTCATCGTCGGCGCCCACCACGTCATCACCGGCATACACGGCACCGTCCTGGCGGTGTCGTGGGAGAAGCAGTCCGAGGGCAACGCCCAGTGGGGCCTTGCGGGCGGACGATCCGGCGGCATCGGCGCCGGCGGCGCGTTCGCGCCGTGGATGCGCGCGTATATCTACGAGTCGGGTGCCCCGGAGTACATCGGCTGGATGGTCGCGGTGAAGGACCGGCGTAATGCGGCGAAGAATCCCTACGCCCACCTGAAGATGCCCGACCTCACCCTCGAACAGGTCAAGGAATCACCGATGCTCTGGGACCCGATCCGGTTCCAGGAGTCGTGCCCCTCATCCGACGGAGCGTGCGCGGTCATCCTGACCAACGAGGCAGGCGCACGGCGCGCCCCCCGAAAGCCGGCGTGGATACACGCGCTGTCGGTGCGAAGCGAGCTCGGGCAGTTTCCGGGCCGCAATCCGGTCCGCCCTCAGGCAGGTGTCGAGTGCGCGCACGACGTCTACCGCCAAGCCGGCATCACCGACCCGCGCAGCCAGATCGACATGGCCGAGCTCTACGTTCCGTTCAGCTGGTACGAGCCGATGTGGCTCGAGGGCCACGACATCGCTGGCCCCGGCGAGGGCTGGAAGATGGTCGACAGCGGAGACACCGACCTCGGGGGTTCGTTCCCCGTCAACCCGTCAGGCGGGGTCCTGTCGACCAACGCGATCGGCGCGTCCGGCATGGTCCGCTTCGCCGAGGCGGCTCTGCAGGTCCGTGGTCTCGCCGGCGAGCACCAGGTCGACAACGTGCGCACGGCACTTGCGCAGGCTTACGGCGGGGCGGCGCAGTACTTCGCCATGGGAGTGCTGAGGGACCAACCGCCGAACTAGAGCTGCGAAACTGCTCAGCCGGGAACCCCGGCTGCGGAGAAACGCAGGCTCACGAGCTCGAACGGACGAAGCCTGAGCAGGACAGCCGAACCGCCGGCGCCGGACCCGCCGGCGCCCCGCTCACCAGCGGACTCGACCCGCCTCTCGTTGTGTTCCAGGAGATCCGTCCGCCAAACAGGCCCGTGCGGCAGGTTCAACCTGATCTGAACCGGGCCTCTGGATCCGTGTACCTCGCAGATGCGAACGATGATCCCGTTGCCGTCGTCGGCCCACTTCACCGCCTCGACGCTCACGCCGCGACGATCGGTCTCTACCAGCCGGCCGTCGCCGTCGGCCGCGCCTCGGCGCAGCGTCAAGGGCAGGTTGAACCACTCGGCCTCCTCGACGACGCCCGCGTCGCGAAGATCGCCGGCGTGAGGGAGCAAGGCGTAGCCAAAACGGTGTGTCCCGCGATCGGCGCGAGGGTCCGGGTAGCCGGGCGCGCGCAACAGGGATAGCCGCATCACGTTTCCGCGAATGTCGTAGCCGTACTTGGAGTCGTTGATCAGTGCGACTCCGTACCCGGGCTCGCTCAGATCTGCCCAGCGGTGGGCGCAGACCTCGAAGCGCGCCGCGTCCCAGCTGGTGTTCTCGACAGTGGCCCGCTCTATGTGCCCGTGCTGGATCTCGTAGGTGGCGCGGTTGGAACGGACCGCGACAGGGAACGCGACCTTCAGAAAACGATGGTTCTCGTGCCAGTCGACTTCGGTGTGGAACTCCACCCGCCGTGATCCTGCGACGAGGCTCATCGTCTGGGAGATGGTCGAATCTCCGAACCGCCTGACCACCCGCACCGCGCCGCGCAAAGGTCCGAGTTCGACGACTTCGACGCTCTCGGTGCACGTGAGATCGGTCTTGCTCTCCAAATAATCGCGGTCAACATCCCACGCGTCGAAGGCTCGGGGGTGATCCTCGTGGATCTGGAAAACGTTCCCGCGCTCCCCCTCCTCAAGGACCTCGCGCTCCGCTTTCCGGTCCCATATCGAGGTGAGCAACCCATAGGAGTCCCAGGTCACGCGGAGGAATGCGTTTTCGATCCATCCGTCACCGGCTCGTGCCCGACCGAAGCCGCTCTTGGCCAGGACATCGGAAACGTCGTCTGCCGCCGCTGGGTTGACGGCCGCCCAGCCGCATCCCGGGACACGCGCGACCGCCGCTGTGCCGTCGCAGTCGACAAGTTCGACACGATCGTACGAAGACGGGTTGAACCCCACCCAACCGTCGCTCGTAGGGACGATCTGCCGGTGCGCCTCCTCGATAACCTCACCGGTCACGCGGTTCAGTTCGGCGTAGTCCGCCCTCGCATCTTCGTACACCCAGGCGATGCTCGATCCGGGGATGATGTCGTGGAACTGGTTGAACAGCAGGAGCTTCCACGCAAGCTCCAGCTCCTCGTCGCGATGGACGCCCGCCGCGACCGACCACATTTCGGCTGCGCGGAGCGCTTCCTCGCCCCGGCGGTTGCCGACCTTGACATCGGCATGCGTGGTCAACGTTCCGCGATGAGCCTCCAGGTAGAGCTCCCCCACCCAGGTCGCCAGATGCGAGGTATCGACGGAATCCTGAAAGTCGGCAACGCTTCCGATCGAGACCCTGGGAAGACCTTCGAGGTCGCCCGTCCGGGCGGCCCGTTGCAGCATCGTCGCCGTCGGGCCACCCCCTCCGTCTCCGTACCCGAACGGATACAGGCTGGAGTCGAAACGCTGGCGGTCAAGATCGTTGTCGCGGCTGGCCAGGAGCTCCCGGACGGTGAACTCGCCGTTGTAGGTGTTCGCCGGGGGGAAGTGAGCCAGTATCCGGGTGCCGTCGTGTCCCTCCCACCAGAAGGTCGAATGTGGGAACCGATTCGTGTCGTTCCAGCTCATCTTCTGGGTGATGATCGCCGACATGCCAGCCTGGCTCGCTATCTGTGGCAAAGCGGCGCTGTACCCGAAGACGTCCGGGATCCACAGTTCGTGGCTCTCCACCTCGAACTCATCGCGGAAGAACCGCTTTCCGAAGACCAGCTGGCGGACCAATGATTCGCCGGACGGAACGTTTGAGTCCGATTCGACCCACATACCGCCGACCGGCTCCCACCGTCCCTTACCCACCTGATCCTTGATCTGTGCGTAGATCTCGGGGTAGCCGTCCTTCATCCATTTGTACTGCGCCGCTTGGCTGCAGACGAAATGGTGCTCGGGATACCGCTCGAGCAGCCTCAGCTGGTTGGAGAACGTCCTGGCGCATTTCCGCTTGGTCTCCCGGACCGGCCAGAGCCACGCAGAGTCGATGTGCGCATGACCGACCGCAACAACCCGGTGCGAGCAAGAAGAGCGCTCTGACGACGCCGGCAGCAGCGCGTCACGTGCCCCCCCGACCGACCCGGCGACGTCGTCCGGATCGAGCTCCGAACACGCGCGGACCAGCGCGGCGAGCACCTCCTCCCTGCGGGCGACGGGTACAGCGTCCGCCTTCGCCAGCTGCAACAGAACCCCCATGTCGGTATGGAGAGCCTCGACGTTCCGGTCGGCGTCCGCCACGTCTGCTTCCTGAAGCACGTAAAGGGGCGGCCCGCCGTAGTCCGGGCCCATCTCCGACCAGTCCTTGAGATCCCAGCGCGGGATCGGGTTCGCCGCAGCCTCGACGTACAGCAGCACTTCGCCGCCCTTTGTCCGGTTTGCAAGGACGATCTCGCGGTGACGGTGATGGACGCCCTGGAACGGCCGGCCCTCCTCGTCGTGGACGAGGCCCTCGGCGCTGAACCCGACGACTTCGCTGCCCCCGAGATGGATCAGCGCCACCGGGTTCTCCCAACCAGATGGAACCGACGCCCGAAAACGGAACCACGTCGTGTCCCACATCCCGCCCCACCGGTCCCCCACGTTGAAAGGAGCGAACCCTCGTCGAAGGGCCTCGCTCACGGCGATGGGCTCGGAATGGAGGTGTAGGGCCGCGACTTCCATCGGCGTGCGCCTCGCATAAATCGCCGGCGCCACCACGTCACGCCGGATGCGCTCGACCGCGGTGACATCCACCGCGAGAGAAGCTACTCGGACCGGTAGGTGAACAGCATCAATTGAGTCGCGTACGCGACCAGCTCGCCGTCCTCGTCCCAGAGCGTGCTCTCGGCCGAAGCCCAACCGTCTCCAGCCCAGCGGGCTCGATCGTGCGCCAGCATCCAGGTGGTCCTAAGCGGAGAGAAGTAGTGGAAGGTGAGGTCAGCGCTCGGCGCGAACCATTGAGGGCCTTCGCGGCCGATCCGCTCGCCCACGCAGCCCGGCATGCGGTCAGCCAGAGTGAAGACGCCGAGAGGGTCGATCGAGCCATCTTCGAGGATGGGCGGGTCGTCGAACCGCAGCCAGGTGGCGACGTCAGAAGTGTCGGGCTCGTATTCCTCCCACGGTGCATGCCCGAGCGCCGCCCGCCCCTCGACCTTGTCCCAGAATGGGGTCGGCTCGAACGTCTCGACCCCGGGAGGCGGCGGATCGCGATACGAAGGGCAGTCGAGCGGCGGCGGGACTTTCGGTGGTTCGACGTCGACGAAATGGGGACCAGGCCGTCGCCCGCCGAAGACCGCTACGACGGTCGCGCCGGTCGCTGCTCCCTCATTGCGGATCGTCGCTGACAGTTGGGTCGCCGACCGGCCGCGGCGCAGGACCGTCACGTCGATTTCCAGGTTCCCGGCAGAAACCTGGCCGGCGAACACGGTGGTGCAGGTGCGGAGCAGCTGCGACGGATCGTGTACCTCTAGCCCCGCCGCGCGCAACGCGAACGACGCGATGATTCCACCCTGAGGCAGCGGCATCAGGTCCCAGCTGTGATCGAGAGTCGCCCGGTACCTGTTGTCGCTCAGGCGCTCGACCTGGATGTCGTGGGCGAAGGTCCCCATCGCCCCGAGGTTGCCCTGCGTGCTCCCTGGCGGTCAAACGGGTTTCGCGTTACGCGTCGACTATCACCGTGACCGGGCCGTCGTTGATCAGCGAAAGCGCCATGTCGGCACCGAACCGCCCGGTCGCCACCTCGGCTCCGAGCGATCGGAGCGACTCGACCACGCGCGAGACCAGCGGCTCGGCCTCCGGCGGTGGCGCTGCCGCGACGAACGACGGACGCCGACCTTTGCTCGTGTCCGCGTAGAGAGTGAACTGGCTGACCACGAGCAGAGGCAGACCGAGTTCGGAAGCCGAACGGTTCATCAAACCCTGTTCGTCTTCGAAGATGCGCAGGTTCCACAGTTTGGAAGCGAGCTTGTCGGCCGCCGTCTCACCGTCCCCGTGGGCGACTCCGACCAGTACGCAAAGTCCCGGGCCGATCGAGCCGACGACGTTGCCCTCGACGTCGACCGACGCCGAGGCGACTCGTTGCACGACTGCTCGCATGTTCGCAATGGGTAATCAGCGAAGCCCGGCGAACAGATCCTCTTCCGGAACGGGAGCCTTCGTACGATTCAGAACCCGGACGAACGCCTCGCGCGTCATTATCTCGCCGAAAGCCTTTCGGCCCATTCGAAGGAAAAAGATGTTGTCGGACTGGCTGGAATGCGCCTCGAGCGATTCGTACTTCTGGTCAACCGCTGATCCGACCTCCACGACCGTGGTCACTTCGTCGTCCGGTGTCCCCCACTCCTCCGGACCGGATGACTGATCTTCCGCCGGAACGGCGGCGTCCTCCGCGCGCACCTCCGGCGTCGGAAAATCGATACCGAGCTCGGTCAACCTCTGCGCGAGTTCGCCGAACCAGCTCTTCGGAACTGCCGTGAAGTAAAGCTTCTGCGGAATGCCGCTGGATTCGATGGCTTCCATCGTTATCCGGTGCGCCTGAATGTGGTCGGGGTGACCATAGAAGCCCTTAGAGTCGTACGTGACCACCACTTGAGGTTGGTAGTGCTCGAAGAGTTTGGCGAGCCGGGCTGCCGCGTCCGCAACCGGGGTCCGCCAGAACGAACCGGGTGCGTCGTTCTGCGGCCAGCCCATCATTCCGCTGTCCGTGTACCCCAGCATCTCAAGATGCTTGATTCCCAGCGCGTCACAGCTGCGCTCGAGCTCGAGGCGCCGGAGTGCTGCAACCTCTGACGGATCGTGCCCGGGCTCGCCCGGCTTTACCCCACCCGGACCGTCTCCCGCGGAGCCGTCGGTGCAGGTGACCAAGACCGTCCGAATCCCCTCGCTTCCGTAGAGCGCGAGGATCCCGCCGGTGCTGATCGCCTCGTCGTCTGGATGGGCGTGCACGACCATAAGGGTTAGGGGCGCCATGGGTTCAGCCTACGAACTAACTACGCGGTAGCGACGGGGCTGCGCCTCGCCGCCCGGGCAACGAGACTCTGATAGCGAGCCCCGAGCAAACGCTCCATTCCCTCGATGGCGTAGGCGTCAGCGCCGATAAGGATCCGTGGGCGTTTGCGATCCATGCCCCGCAGGATGGTTCTCGCGGCTTTTTCCGGGCTGGTGCGCGCGATGCGATCGAAGTCGGCGGCCATCTTCTGCTTCTCCTCCTCGTTCAGCCGCGAGGCTCGGCCGCTCCGAGCGATGTTTGTGCGAATCCCCCCGGGATGGACGCAGCACACTGTCACCGGCTTTCGCTCCATCAGCATCTCCTCGCGAAGGGCCTCGGTGAATCCCCTGACCGCGAACTTCGCCGCGTTGTACGCGCTCTGGCTGGGCACACCGATGAACCCGAAGATGCTCGAGATGTTCACCAAATAGCCGTCGCCCGACGAGATCAGATGAGGCAGGAACGCCTTGCTCCCGTGCACAACGCCCCAGAAATTGATGCCCATCAGCCAGTCGAAGTCTTCCCATTTGATCTCTTCTACTGTCGCGGTGACTGACACCCCCGCATTGTTGAAAACCATGTCGACCCGACCGAACTCCGAGACGACTTCGCCCGCATGCGACAGGAACGCTTCGCGGTCGGCAACGTCGAGGTGGAATCCCCGGACCTTGCCGGTCCCTTTGGCCGCCCCCTCGCAACGGTTGACCGTATCGGCCAGGTCTACATCGTTGACGTCCGACAGCGCGAGGTTGGCACCGCGACCGGCGAGCTCGAGGGCGAGAGCCCGCCCGATCCCCGATGCAGCACCGGTGACGACCGCTGTGGCCCCCTGATAGCCGGGCGAATTTCCTTGTTCCATGGGCAGGGATGCTACGACGGATCGGGAGGGAGCCGCCTAACGGGGGACCTTGGACCAGGGCAGGTCTTTGTCCACCCTGATATCGCCGGCGAGGCCCAGAACCCGCTCTCCGAGGATGTTCCGCTGGATCTCCGAGGTTCCGCCTTCGATCGAGTTCGCGCGGGAACGCAGGAACATCTTGCGCGATGCTCCCGAAGACCCGACCAGGCCGAGGCTTTCCGCCCGCTTCATCTCGAAGTCGTATCCGACCATGCCGGCGGGGCCGAGCATGTTGACGCACAGCTCGTAGATACGTTTGTTCACCTCGGCGAACATGAGCTTGGCTATCGACCCTTCCGGACCCGGATTACCCGCTTTTCGGTTGTGCGAGGCGCGGATGTTGGTCAGCCGAAGGGCTTCGGCTTCGATCCAGAGCCTGATCAGGAGATCCTTGGTGGCGGCGTCGCGGCCGGCTCCGTTCCCGTCGTGCCAGACGCGAATGGCTTCGGCGATTGGGCCAGTCCCTCGCTCGGGAGCTCCTCCCCCTCCGCCGATGGTGGTCCGTTCGTTCATCAGCGTGGTCATGGCGACCCGCCACCCCTCGCCTACTTCGCCGATTCGGTCCGAGTCGGGGACGCGAACTTCGGTGAGGTAGACCTCGTTGAATTCGGCTTCACCGGTGATCTGCCGGAGCGGACGAACCTCCACCCCGGGGGCGTGCATGTTCAACCCGAAGTAGGTGAGCCCCTTGTGCTTGGGGGCATCGGGATCGGTTCGGGCGACGAGCATCCCCCTGTCGGCGGTGTGGGCGAGCGTGTTCCACACCTTCTGCCCGGTCACGACCCACTCGTCGCCGTCGCGGACCGCCCTGCAAGCGAGGCCCGCAAGATCCGACCCGGCTCCCGGCTCGCTGAACAGCTGGCACCAGGCGTCCTCACCGGTGAACATCCGCCGCAGAAACCGGTCCTTCAACGACTCGCTGCCATGGGTCACTACGACCGGTCCAGCCATCGCCAGACCGAAGAAGTGACGGCTGCCCGCCGACTTTGCGCCGGCAGCGTGCAGGCGCTCGTCGACCCGTCGCTGGAGGCTGGGAACAATCCCTAGCCCGCCCCGGCCCTCGGGAAAATGCACCCACGCCAGTCCTAGGTCGTACTGCAGCGCCCTGAACTCCTCCTGAGGCACTGTCGCCGGGTCAGCCTTGGAAAGAAGCTTGTCCATCCGGTCGTCTAGCAGGGCGGCGGGGTCGGTCATGCACGCATTCTGCACCAGCGCCCGTTCAGGGAGCGAAGCGCATGGGGTTCCCTGGTCTGGCTCAGCGGTGCTCGGCATGGCGGGTCGACGGCCGCGGCAATAAGGTCGCAGCCGGGTCTGCCCCAACAGGCCGCCCCGGGGAGAGAGAGGAAGGCCCATGCCCGCGAACCCGCTCAACACCGACGACTTCGGCGGAGAGCTGTACGACCTGTCGATCTCAGAGAAGGCCCGCCCGCTGCTGCAGAGGGTGAAGAGGTTCGTCGTGGAAGAGGTCGAGCCCATGTCGGAGAAGTACTTCGCGCTCGGCGAGGGCCACGCCGACCGGTGGAGCTTCGCGCCCGGGCAGCTGGACCTGCTCGAGGCGACCAAGAACAAGGCGAAGGCGGAAGGCCTGTGGAACTTCTTCCTCCCGAACGCCGACACCGGCGAAGGCCTCGCCAACCTCGACTACGCGTACATCGCCTTCGAGCTCGGAAAGTCCCCGCTCGCGTCGGAGTGTCTCAACTGCTCGGCTCCGGACACAGGAAACATGGAGGTGCTGGAGAGGGTCGGTACACCCGCGCAGAAAAAGGAATGGCTCGAACCGCTGCTCGCTGGTGAGATCCGGTCGGCCTACGCGATGACCGAGCCGGAGCTTGCTTCATCGGACGCCCGCAACATCTCCTGCACCGCGGTGCTGGACGGCGAGGAGTGGGTTATCAACGGGGAGAAGTACTACATCTCCGGGGCCGGAGACCCCCGCTGCAAGATCATGATCGTGATGGTGCGCACCAATCCTGACGCCGCGCCCCATCTACAGCAGTCCCAGATCCTGGTGCCCATGGACACTCCCGGCGTCGAGGTAGTGGAACCGATGCTGGTGTTCGGGCACGACGACGCCCCTCACGGGCACATGCACTTGCGCTTCACAGATGTCCACGTCCCCAAGGAGAATATCCTCCTCGGGGAGGGCAGAGGATTCGAGATCTCCCAGTTGCGCCTCGGTCCGGGCAGGATTCATCACTGCATGCGGTCCGTAGGCGCCGCAGAGAAGGCCCTGAGGCTCATGGTGGAGCGGGGCCTATCCAGGGAGGCGTTCGGCAAGCCAATAATCGCCCTGGGGAAGAACACGGAATGGGTGTCGCGCGCCCGGATAGAGATCGAGGCGATGCGTCTCATGGTTCTCAAGGCTGCAAAGGCGATGGATCTCATGGGCAACGCCGACGCGAGGGTGTGGGTTAGCGCGGTGAAGGCAATGGTGCCAGAACGGGTGTGCCAGATCATCGATCAGGCAATCCAGATCCACGGTGCGACGGGAGTTTCGCAGTGGACGCCACTCGCCGACATGTACACGGCCCAGAGAACACTCCGTCTGGCGGACGGTCCCGACGAGGTGCATCACATGGTCGTCGGACGCGCCGAAATAGCGAGATACCAGAGGCAGAGGTAACTGGAGGCGTCCGGCGGAGGTGGCGACCTTCCACGACCGGGCAGAGGCAGGACGTCTTCTGGCCGAACGCCTCTCGCACCTGCGCGGCCAGCCGGTCGTAGTTCTCGGCCTCCCACGGGGTGGGGTCCCCGTCGCAGCCGAGATCGCCCGAGCACTCGAGGCCCCCCTCGACGTCATCCTGGTGCGAAAGCTGGGGGTGCCCTACCAACCCGAGCTGGCCATGGGGGCCATCGGCGAGGACGGCGTGAGGGTCGAAAACGAAGACGTCATCCGCCACGCTGCGGTATCCAGGGACCAGCTCGCGGCCGTGGAGGACAGCGAACGCGAGGAGCTGCAGAGAAGGGCGAGGGTCCTGCGCGACGGGCGACCGCGTATTCCGCTCGAAGGCAGGGTCGCCGTGATCGTCGACGACGGCATCGCGACTGGTTCGACGGCGCTTGCCGCCAGCCTGGTCGCCCGCGCCGAAGGGGCCTCGCGTGTCGTGGTTGCGGCGCCGGTCGCTCCGCTGGGCTGGGAGCAGCGCTTTACCAGTGCCGCGGACGAAACCGTCAGCGTTCTGTCGCCCCGCACCTTCGCGGCGATCGGACAGTTCTACGACGACTTCAGCCAGTTGAACGACGAAGAGGTGATCCGCTCGCTTGCGGCGTCGTCGCCTGCATTGACATACACCAGCTACCTTGCCCTGGATCAGATTCTCTCTGCGCAGCATCTTCGTTCCGACGAACACGACGAGATGCTGTTCATCATCATTCACCAGGTCTACGAGCTGTGGTTCAAGGAACTGCTGCACGAGCTGAGACATCTCCAAATCGAACTCGAGGCCGGCAACACCGCTCATTCGCTGCACACGCTTCGAAGGATGCTCACCATCCTGAAAGTCGCGGTAGCGCAGATAGACGTCTTGGAGACGATGACCCCGCGGGAGTTCACCGGTTTTCGCGGGCGACTTGAGGCTTCGAGCGGATTCCAATCGGCGCAGTTCCGGGAACTCGAAGCCCTGCTCGGTCGCCGGGACCAACACGTGCTCGAGGCCTACGACAACGACCCCAAGGCGTCAGCGCGGATCAGCGAAGCAATGAAGGTGCCCGCGCTGTTCGATTCATTTCTGCGCTTCCTTTCACTGCAGGGATATCTCGTTCCTTCCCGGTTGCTGGACCGAGATTTCACCGAAGCATGGGTAACTTCCAAAGAGATCCAAGCGGTCCTGCTCCAGGTGTACCGCGACGACGGAGAACCCGCCCAAGTCGCCGAACGACTGGTCGACTTCGACGAGGGACTTCAGGAGTGGAGGTACCGTCACGTGAAGATGGTCGAACGGACCATCGGCGACAAATCCGGGACTGGTGGGTCGCCGGGGGCGGCCTATCTTCGATCGACCCTCTTCCGGCCCGCGTTCCCTGACCTCTGGGAGGTTCGCAGCGCGCTCTAGAGGTGGCGCGTCGTACCTGTCGGCCGGGGGCGGCTCATAGATCCCGGGGCCGGTTCACGTATCGCCTTTCGGACGGAGAGTAGAACCAGCCTCCCCCCGCCTTGGTTCCGCCATCGACCGGGACGTTGTGGCCGGTGACGAAAGACGACAGGTCCGAGGCGAGGAACAGAGCTGCTCTCGCCTGGTCTTCTGGCCATCCAAGACGTCCGACCGGCGCCCACGATGGCCACAGACGCTCAGCGTCCTCCCAGCCGGTGAGATAGTCCACCTGTGGGGTCTGGGTGAGGTCGGGGCCTATCCCGTTGACCCGGATTCCGTATCGCCCTACTTGGACCGCGAGGCAGGTGGTGAAGTGGGCCACCGCGGCCTTCATCGCCCCGTAGACCGGATCGCTCGGATAACCCCGCATTCCTTCGACGGAGTGCACGTTGACGATGACACCACGGTTCTGATCGATCATCGGGTTGATGAACGCCCTGGTCACGGCGATCACATGAAGGAGGTTCATGTCGTACATGGAGGTCCACGACGACAGGGAGGACTGGCGGAAAGGCACCAACGGCCGGTAATCGCCGACGTTGTTGACCAGGACATCGATCCGGCCGTGGGCCTGCAGCACCGCCTGCGCGAGCTGGTCCACGCCGCGTTCTGTGGTGACATCCACGACATGCGCCCTGGCGGTTCCGCCCGACGCCTCCACTTCACGAACCTTCTGCGAAGCCCTGTCGGGGTCAATCTCGGCGATTTCGACGAGCGCACCGTGCTGGGCGAACAGGCTCGCGATGGATCCTCCGATTCCCTCCCCGCCACCCGTTACGACGGCGACGCGTCCGTCCAGCAGGCGGGCCCAATCTTCGATAGGAGGGACGTTCCCGGGTTCCTGTCGTTGATATGGCACGAGCGGCGACAATACAAACAGCTCATCGGCGTTCGCGTAATGTCGGGGTCCGAACCACGCTCGGTCAACTCTTCGGGGGGTGTGATGCACGATCTCGTCGTACGCGGGGGAACTGTCGTCGATGGGACCGGCGCCCCTCCACGGACAGCGGATGTAGCTGTCGACGGTGGGTTGATCACCTGCGTCGGCAGGGTCGATGAGCCGGCCACGACGGAGATCGATGCGGATGGAGCCCTGGTTACTCCGGGGTTCGTCGACGTTCACACGCACTACGACGGGCAGGTGACGTGGGATCCGTGGCTGACCCCAACCGGCTGGCACGGTGTCACGACGGTGGTGATGGGAAACTGTGGGGTGGGTTTCGCTCCATGCCATCCTGACCGGCGGGACTGGCTCATCGGACTCATGGAAGGCGTGGAGGACATCCCGGGTGCGGCCCTCTCTACCGGGATCAAATGGGCTTGGGAGAGCTTTCCCGAGTACCTGGACGCACTTGACGGGCTGCCAAAGGCGCTGGACGTCGGAACCCAAGTACCGCACGGCGCCGTTCGCGCCTATGTGATGGGGCAACGAGGCGCGCACAACGAGCCCGCGACCGGCGAGGACGTCCAGGCGATGGCGGCCCTGGTCAGGGAGGGGATCAGCGCCGGCGCATTGGGGTTTTCGACGAGCCGGACTCTGGCGCACCGGGCCATCGACGGAGAGCCGGTGCCGGGGACATTCGCTGCCGAGGACGAGCTGTTCGGCATCGGTCGCGTGCTGGGAGAGTTGGGTGCCGGCGTGTTCGAGTTGGCGGCGGCCGGGGCACTGGGCGAGGATCTCGCCGCGCCCGAGCGCGAGGTCGCCTGGATGCGTCGCTTGGCGGCTGAGACCGGTCGCCCGATCTCGTTTGCTCTCAACCAGAACAACAACGACCCGGACCAGTGGCGCAAGCTGCTAGATATGGCGGCAGAGGCTCTCGCCGCCGGCGTGCCGATCCGGCCGCAAGTGACCGCCCGGACGGTCTCCATTCTCCTCGGCTTCCAGACGTTCCACCCGTTCGCGTTCACCCCAACATGGGGCGCCTCCGGTATCGGGCTGCTTCCCTGGAAGGACCAGGTCGACAGGCTGAGAGCCAGCCCCGAGCTCAAGGCGCGCCTGGTCGAGGACGCCAGAGGCCTCGACGGGAACGCACTCGTCATGGGATTCATGTCGGCGGAACGGACATATCTCCTTGGCGATCCACCGAACTACGAGCCGGGCCCCGCGGACAGCGTGGCGGGAATCGCCGCGGCACGAGGTCTAGACAAGTGGCAGACCTTCCTGGATCTGTTGATGGAAGACGAGGGGCGGCAGCTCCTGAATTCGCCCGTGCTCAACTACAGCGACGGGAACCTCGAAGCGACGCGAGAGATGCTCGTTCATCCGGCCACCGTGTATGGGCTGAGCGACGGCGGCGCCCACGCGGGCCAGACCTGCGACGCGTCGACCACGACTTTCATGCTGAGCTTCTGGGCGAGGGATCGCCGGGATGGGCGCTTGCCTGTTGAGGAGGCGGTTCGGCAGATCACGTCGGCCACCGCGGATCTGTACGGACTGTCGGACCGAGGCAGGCTCGTTCCCGGGTGCGTCGCCGATGTCAACGTGATCGACGCCGCCAAGATCGGTATGCGCCGGCCGGAAGTCGCTGCCGACCTACCCGGCGGCGCCACCCGGCTGGTGCAGCGCTCGGAAGGCTACGAGTGGAGCGTGAAAGCCGGAGAGGTGATCTTCAAGTCGGGAGAGGCAACCGGAGCGCTGCCCGGCAGACTCTTGCGCGGCGCGCGCTAGATCCTCTAATCCGTGGGCTGTTGGCGAAACCGCGGTCGACGGCGCTGTACGAGCGCCTCTACACCCTCGCGGAAGTCGTCGCTACCCACCATTCGCAGCAGTCGGTCGTTGGCATCCCTATCCGCATCGAGAAGCGAGCGTTCGAGGTCCAGGGCCAGCTGCTGTTTGGTTGCTCGAAGCGAGCTCGGGGCGCACTCGGCGATCAAGGCTCGGGCGTAGGCGACCGCGCCCGGCAGGACCTCGTGGGACGGCAGGCTTCGGTGGGCCAGCCCGATGTCGGAGGCTTCGTTTCCCCGGAGAATACGGCTCGAGATGAGCAGCTCGGTTGCCCGGGATAGCCCGATGAGACGGGGCAGGATCCAGGAGATCCCGCACTCGGCCGGCAACCCCAACCTAGGAGCCGCCGCGGTCAGCTTGGCCTCGAACGCCACGAACCGGACGTCGGCGAAACACATGATCACGAACCCGATACCGGCCGCCGATCCGTTCACAGCTGCGATCACCGGCTTGTTCAAGGCGCGAAGGAACCCGAACCGGGTTTGGGAAGATGGATCGTCGGGGTTGCCGGGCTGAGCCGGAGGAACCTCGATGCCCGACTGGTAAGAACCGGCTTCGCTGTGCATTTCCAATGCCCGCGAATCTGCGCCCACGCAGAAGTGCCGGCCCGCCCCAGTGACGACGATCACCCCTACATCGGGATCGCTGTCGGCTTCGGCGATAAGGGCTCTGAACTCTGATTCCATTCGCCCGGTCCAGGCGTTCCCCCGGTGCGGGCGATTGAGGGTTACGACGGCAACACCCTCGTCGGTGGACAGGAGGACCGGCGGCACCCCGGTAGAACCCAGAGACACGAGAGCATCCTGACATCTGGGCAGTTGTCGTGTCTGGATACAGTTCGACCGCCGGAGTCATGGCATGCTGAGTTCATGCATATCGGCGACATCGGGGTGGTGCTGGCAGTCGACGGTTCGGCTCGCATGGCCCCTTCTGAGGCATCGATGTGATGGCAAGCCCCTACTTCCCCGCTGCGACTGCGCAGGACAGATTCCGGATTGCGTGGCAGACCCGAGTTGAGAGCGACTACATCTTCAACTTCTGGACCGCGCTCGGCTGGACCGTCCTCACCTTCGGCATCTACGGCTTCTACGTCTTCTACCAGTTGATGCGCCGAATGCGGGACCACAATCTGCGACGAATCGAACTCCTGGACGCCGCGATTACCTTGGCTTGGGACGAAGCCGAGCGCCAAGGCCTCCAGCCGGAGCTGACACCATCATTCCAGCGTGCATCCATGCACCTCGCGTCGATGAGGAACCTCGCCACCCAGTTCCGAGATCCGGTCATTTGGTTGCTGCTCTCCGTCGTCGCCGGCGGCATCGTTCACGTCGTCGCCTTCATCCTCCTCGACCAGGATCTGGTGAGCCACGACCAGGCCGAAGTTGGGATCGAGTACGAACTCGCCCTCATATATGGGCGCCTGGGGAGACAGCTCGCGTTCCCTGTCGCTGACCGGGTAAAGGGACAGCACAATTACGCCGGACGGGTTGTGGCGACCGTGTTCAGCCTCGGGATCTATTTCCTGTGGTGGTTCCACGACATCATGGAGGAGGGCAACCGGCACTTCTATACGAACTGGTCCCAAGAGGACGCCCTCGCCGCCGCAGTCCAAACTTTCGCCTAAATCACGGGCCGAGAGGTGACCCAGATCGGACGCGTCCTTCTCCTGGCGCCGATGACGTCAGAGCTACGGCCGTTGGTCCGTATCAGCCGATCCCGCCGCGCCGATCACGAAGGCTTTCGATCCTTCACCGGTCGGGTCGGCGACCTGGATGTGGTGATAGTCAGGCTCGGTGTCGGCCCGGCGGTGGCGAGGGCGGTCACCGGTAGGGCGTTATCCGCCTTTCCGGCCGATCACGTGATCGTCTCTGGAATCGCCGGGGGGCTTGATCCCGACCTCCGGGTTGGAAGCGTCGTCGTGCCCGAATCGGTGGTGGATCTGGCGTCGGGAGAGAAGTTCAGATCACACCCATTGCAAGGCATCGTGCGCAAAGGGACCGTTGGAGTTGCAGATCACCTGATCACTGACACGGCACGATTATCGAAGCTCGTGGCGGAGGGCATCGTGGCGCTCGAGATGGAATCGTCCGGCGTCGCTGAAGCTTGCCAGGAGGCCCGAGTCCCTTGGACGACTATCCGGGTGATCGGCGACCGCCCCGACGAGGGACTCACCGACGCCACCGTGATGTCCTTCCTTCGGCCGGACGGAACGGTCGACTCGCCTGCCGCCATCCGGCACCTGCTCACCCACCCGCAGCGGATTCCCGGTTTGCTGCGGCTCGGGCGTGACTCGGCGAACGCTGCAGCGAAGGCCGCCCGGTTCACGCTGGAGACCCTGGGACGTACCTGCTGAGCTCAGCTCGCGCCGGCAGTCAGGGGAAAACGAACCCCGGTCAACTCTTCGGAGACGTCCCAGAGCCGGCGGGCAACCTCCATGTCCTTCGCCGCGGACGAACGTCCGACCAGCTTCGGAGCACCGAATTGCTCCATCAAACCTCGAGGCCCTGCGTAGCTGTTGCCCGGGATGTCCGCAACCGCGGCATAGATAGTCGGCAGTGCGCCGTTCGTCGCGCTCTGCGCGAACAAACGGTTGGACACCGCCATCCCCAGATCCGTGAGTCGTTGCCCGCTGTGAGACTGAAGGTTCGTGGCCGCGTAACCCGGATGGGCAGCCGTTGCCAGGACCGTTGACCCGGCTTCGACCAGGCGGCGCTGCAGCTCGGCTGTGAACAGCAGGTTGGCGAGCTTGGATTGCCCATAGGCACGCCATGGCCGGTAGCGCTTGCGTTCCCAGTTGAGGTCCTCGAGGTCGATCCTGCCGAACCTGTGTACGTAGGAGGAGACGGTCACGACCCGGCCGGTGATGCGATCGAGAAGCAGGTTGGTTAGCGCGAAGTGGCCAAGGTGGTTGGTGCCAAACTGCATTTCGAAGCCTTCGGGGGTGCGCGAAAAGGGCGGCACCATCACGCCGGCGTTGTTCACCAGCACAGAGATTTCGCCGTCCCACGCTGCTGCGAACTCGCGAACGGAGGCGAGGCTGGCGAGATCGAGGACCCGAACCTCTACGTTGCCCGTCATCGTGTCGGCTGCAACCCGGCCCTTGTCGGGGTTGCGTACTGCCAGCACGACGCGAGCCCCAGCGCCAGAGAAAGCGTGAGCGGCAGCAAGTCCGATGCCGCTGTTCGCGCCCGTAACGATCACGGTACGACCTGCCATGTCGGGAAGGTCGGCTGTGGTGAACTTCGTCATCGGGGTCCTCCTGATGGGCCGATTGGTACCCGACCCTATTGGATCGCCTCGGATCTTCGCCTTCTCTTCGGCGAGTATCAGATCGGACTCGTCTAGTGTCGTTGCCGTTGTCTGGACCATCGGATCGAGAGCGCCCAGCGTGAACCTCCGGCATGAGGAGGAGCACCAGCGGTTCCTGGGCTTCCCGACGTCCCTGTGGCGTTCTTCGCGACGAGCCCGCGCCGAACGAGCGATGACTGAACCGGAAAGATCTTCGCCGCGTTTCGAGGGCAAGGTTGCATTGATCACTGGCGCCGGGTCCGGGATCGGTCGCGCAGTAACTCTGCGGCTCGCTTCGGAAGGTGCCTCGGTGTTCGCCGTCGACATCGACCCCGCAGGGTTGGAAGGGACTGCCAAGCAGTTGTCCTCCGGGATAGTCACCCATCAGGCCGACGTTTCAGAACGCATAGCTTGCCGTGAAGCGGTCGACGAGTGCGTACGAGCTCTGGGCCGCCTCGACGTGCTCGGAAACATTGCCGGCATAAGCAGGGCCGAGCACTTTACCGACGTCACCGAATCGCAGTATCGCCACATGATGGGCGTGAACCTCGACGGCCCGTTCTTTCTTAGCCAGGCCGCCATCCCCCATCTCCTGGCGACGCGCGGAAACATCGTCAACGTCGCCTCGAACGCAGGCTTGATGGGGCAGGCATACACCGCGGTCTACTGCATCACCAAAGGGGGCGTCGTTCAGTTGACACGCTCGCTCGCGATGGAGTTCGTCAAAACCGATATCCGCGTCAACGCCATCGCCCCCGCAGGAGTCGACACTCCCTTGGTCCACAACTTTCAGATACCTCCCGACGCGGACTTCTCGCTCATGGCTCCCTACGCCGGCTTCCGGGACCAAGCGCGCGCCGAGGAAGTCGCCGCGTTGTTCAGCTTCGTCGCTTCTGACGAGGCGCGCTCGATCCACGGGGCGGTGCTTTCAATCGACAACGGGGTAACGGCCGGCTGAAGGGTGGAGCTACTCTCCCCAACCGATGCGACACCACTTCCGCCCCCGGCAGGCCGGGCACCTCACCCAGTGGGGGTAGCGCCCGAGCGGCCACCAGGCAGAACCTGTAGCGAAACGCGTCGCCAGATCGGCCAGCGAGACCCGCGACCGGACTTTGCAGTCCGAGCACTCGAGGACCACGGTCCCAGGACGACGCGGCGATGTCGAGAACAACGCTGCTCTGCCTTCGTTGAGAGGACCTGGACCGAGTCGATCTTGGGGACCCGGCTCACTGAACAGCGCCCGCTTCCCGGTCGGGTCGGACCGGCGGTCCGTCACCGTAAACGCTCCTCGATTGCCCCAGCCAAGGCGCGGTAGGCACCCGCGGCCGGCGAGTGGGGAGCATGGTCGAGCACGGAACTACCGCCGGCGGGGGCCTCCGCCACACGCACAGACTTGGGGACCGGCGGCTCGAACACTTCAAGGCCGTAAGCGTCAATGACCGACGCCAGGGTCTCCTTCGCCAAGCGAGTCCTCCCGTCGAACATCGTTGCGACCACCCCTGCAACCTTGAGACCGGGGTTGGTGAACGATCGAACGTCGTCGACCGTCTCCAGCAGCTGACCGACGCCCCTGTGGGACAGGGTCTCGCACTGGAGCGGGATGAGAACCTGGTCCGCGGCGGTCAGCCCATCAATGGTGAGGATCCCCAGCGACGGCGGGCAGTCGATAAGGACGGTGTCGTAGCTGCGCTTCAACGGCTCCAGGGCTCGTGCCAGCGCATACTCGCGTCCTGTCTTTGACAGCAGGTAGATCTCGGCGCCCGCGAGGTCGATCGTCGACGGCAGGACGCACACGTCACCCACCTTGGTCACGATCTCTTCTACTGGCTGCCGATTTACCAAGACACCGTGAAGTGAGCCCGGCAGGTCCTCGGCGCGCAAGCCGAGCGAATAAGTCAGGCAGGCCTGCGGGTCGAGGTCGACGAGCAGCACCTGACGGCCACGCTCAGCCAGCGCCGCCCCGAGCGAGTGAACGGTCGTCGTCTTGCCGACGCCGCCCTTCTGGTTAGCAACGGCCAGTACGAATGACATCCGTCAGATGATAGGTCCTCTCGCCGCCCCCTCCCGCCGGGCCCTACTGCCTCCATCCGTGGCCAAAAAAGGCGCCCTCAGGACGGGCGTGGGCGTGGTAGTGGTCCGGGATCTTTCGCATTTTGTCATCGACGTAGTGCCCGACGGTCAGCTGCTCCGCTGCTACTAGGGCGAGCCGCTCGTGCATGTGAGACAGCACCTCAGGAGGGGGTGTCCTCGCGTGACGGCGCCAGACGACCATCGGTACGTAACAGATCTCGCAGTCCGCGATCCAGCAGATGTCGTCTTCGTAGAACCACTCCGTGACGCGAGCTGCCTGGCAGAGTTCACAGCTGCCCTC
>DASUWA010000045.1 GCA_036378675.1 Acidimicrobiales bacterium | reverse complement strand
CGACCGCGCAACGCGTCCACCGCGCACAAAGCCGGCGAACGCGACCAGAAGTCCCCTGACGGGACTTCAATATCCATTATCTCGACCGGACTGACCGGGCCCTCAAGGCTTCCCCTCCGGGCGGCCTTGACCGCCCTACCCAGCCGACCACTCGCCGAGCGTCACCCTCGCGCGCCCACACGTAAATTAACACTCGCCCGGCATCACGAACACAAACCAAAACGGACTCCGCGGGCGGAGACTCTGCTTGACAAAACCCGCTTCTTCAGACATGCCGTTATGTATCCGGCCGCTCGCCTGGAGACGCGGATTACTGATAGCGCATTCTGGCGTCCCGGATCGGCACTTCATCGGCATGTCCCACCCGGTAACTGCCGCGTCGTATGTAACAGTCTGTGCTGTCCCCCCGCCACTAACTACTGTGGTTTCGCCCGCCAGTCTGCCATGGCGCGACGCCTTGACCAGCACTTTCTGAAGCGCTTAGGCCTGTTGTAGACGAGTTCTCGGGCGTTTATAGCTAAGTTCCGCCTGACGTGCGACCACCGCCGCGCGCTCCCGCGGGCCGCGACACAAGCGAGCCTGCGTGCCATCGACTACTTGCTACGTACCATTTGATCGCGCGTCGGTACGCTGCAGCGATGGCCCCCAACCGCCTCCTGAACCGCCCCGGGAATGGTGATTGCTCCTGCCTTTGAGAGGATGGAGCAGTGTCAGAGCAGTCAGATGGGAAGCGAGCCCGCGTCCGTCGTATCCGGCTGAGTTCCGGGAGCGGGCGGTGCGGAGGAGGCTCCACTGCTGTTGGCGTCACCGCCTCGAATGGCTGCGGAGTCGGGTGTCGTGACGTGAAGAAGATGCGCCCCAACCGGGGCGCATCTTCTGTGGGTTTGTGTGTGATGTTGGTGTTGCGTGGTACTACTTGGTCGGGGCCACCGATGCCGGGACGGCCGGGTTGACCGATACCAAGTTGCCGCTTAGGACGAAGGCCCGTTGGCTTGGCGCGAAGCGAGGTGACAGCAGGCCGTTGTCGATCTCCTGGGTCACCGCGAAACGGTTGAATGCGGTGGCGGGAAGGTAGAGCCGGGCGTTGGGCTGGCCGTCGGAGGTGCCGTTGACGTCGGCCTCGGCGAACGACACGTTGCCATCGTGATCTGGTCCGTCGACTCGGCTGACTTCGGTGCCGTAGGCGTCGAGGATCCGCTGTTGCAGCCCGGCGGGCGTTTGTGCAGAGACGTTAGAGTCGAACGACATCGGGCGGGCGTACACGTCGAGCAGGATCTCGTTGGCCAGTCCGCTGGGGATGAAGCGGTTGCGGGTTTCTGCCTGGTTCTCGGGGTCGCGGGGGTCGTTGGGATTGTCGGTGGGCTTGGGGACGGTGCCGCTGCCGGTGATCACTGCTGGCAGCTTGTACTGCTGGGCCAGGGTCCCGGGGATTCCGCCGGTGAACGGCAGCTCGTACTGGGGCGGCGACCAGTCCGTCCCGGTGTTGAACTCCCAGTAGGCGTGACTCTCGCCCTGCTGGAGAGCGTTGAAGGTTCCGACGCTGACGGGGACCGGCACGGTGTTGGGCTGGCTGCCCCCGGGGGTGCCGAAGGAGTCTGAGGGGCTGCCAAAACGAGGTGCGTTGCCGTCCTGGGTGAAGATGTTTCCGGGCACGTCATTATGGCTACCCATCGTTTGCAGGACGGCGGCGTCAGCCGCGGTGATCGTGCCGAACTGGGCCGAGGTGCTGCCCGCTCGGGGGGCGGCGACGGCCGGCACTACGACGTCGTGGAACATCCACGCCTCGTAGAATCCGGCCTCGTTGTTGAGTACGGGCAGTCCGACGATGTCGGTAAACGTGTCGATGGCCGCTCTGACGTTGTTCGGATCGGTTGGAAGGCCGGGCTTGGGCTCGAGCACCACCCGTACTGCCCCGTTCGACGGTGACGCGCTTGAAAACGCGTTGGGCTGGAACTTGTTGCTGTCCAGCAGGTAGTACTGGAACAGCTGGCTGGCACCGGCGGCCTCGTTAAAAGCGGTCTGAGGAGGATAGGTGACCTGCTGCTGGGACAGGGCGGTCAGTGCGTCCCGCAACGCAGGAGGCAGCTGGCGAATGTCCCCACGGTTTTCGAACGCTGTCCCCCCCGAGGCGGACGCACCCGAGGCGGACGCACCCGAGGCCAGCGAACCGCCGACCACGGTCGCCACGACAATAATGCTCGCGCTCCCGGCGATCAGCAGCTTTCGCGACGGGCGCGCTGTTCTTCTCTTGCTCATGTCGATTCTCCTAAGGATCTCAAGTCGAGGTGAAACCGTCCCCGAAGAGCCGAAGCGGCTCAGGGCTCTCTGACGGGCAAGGGGTCGCATGCGGCGCGCCGACTCCCCCGACTTCATGATCGGAGGACGGCCGGCCCGGCCATGCGTTCTCGTCCGAGGTGTTCATACTCTGACGGGTTACAACCGGATTGCGTTTGGCGTGAATTGCCGCGCACGTGAGTCCGCTGCCATCGCGTCGTGGTGAACAAACGTTGGAGGGTCGGTCAGCGAGACCAGCCGAACGACAACATCCGAACAGACGATGTGATCAACTTCACGCCAACGCTCTTGCAGAACCTGCACGTATCTCGGTTGACCGACGGAGCCAATCCGACGTAGGCGTAGGTGGTGCGCCGCAACTCTCTTGGCCCTCGCCGACATGCGGCTGATCGCGGCCGGCTGTCGGAGTACATCCACTCACCATGGCACGACTGCAAGCGCTGCCTCCGGCGGTTCCGGCATGCCGGGATCAGCCGATGCCGCGACCGCGCGATCCTCCAGGGCGCCACAGGGGGCCGTCCCGGTTCGAACTACTCGAGCTTGGCTCGATCCTCACTGATGCCCAGGGTTTCACGATGTATCCGTTTGAGAACGACACCGGCAATGCGTCAACCTGTACCGGCGGCGTGCTGCGCAACTCTCGCAGGGCGTGAGCATCTCATCGCGGAACGCTCGGCCGTGCCAGTGACGAAATCAGGCTGAGCGAGCAAACCATTCGTAGTGCATCGTCGTATGAACGCCCGTAACTGATTCGGTTTTTCCGTTCCCCTCGACGGACACGAAGGAGTACATCAACTATGCCGAACGCGCGCGACCGATCACGCAACCCCGGGAAGAAAGCCCGTTGGGCGGTGGTCGGACCGGTCGCGGCCGCCGCCGTTGCCCTACTGGCGGTCGGATGCTCGTCCGCTAGCGGCAGCTCCCCCGGTAGGTCCGCCGCTCCGAGTACGGCGACTTCCGCACCGGCACCCAACGCACCTGCACCGACCGCGGGGGTCGCGGTCATGGCCGGACATACCTCGGTTGGGACGGTGCTTACTGACAGACGGGGCCGAACGGTGTACCTGTTCGAAAAGGACGCCGGCCCGGTGTCGTCGTGTTACGGCGCGTGTGCGTCTGCCTGGCCGCCGGTGACCGCCGCTGCTGGCCAGCTCACTGCGGGTGGGGGCGCGAATCAAACGTTGGTCGGAACGACCCTGCGGAGGGACGGCAAGACACAGGTGACCTACGCCGGACACCCGCTCTACTACTTCGTCGGCGACAGCAAGCCGGGCGACACCACGGGCCAGGGGCTGCAGAACTTCGGCGGCGGATGGGATGTCCTAACCCCAGCCGGCCAGAAACTAGAAGCTAATGGGTAGGGGTAATGGCGCCATTGGAGATCTTCGGCGATGGCCTCCGATCGTGATAGCCCAACGGGTCCTCGCCGTGGCCGCCGCGGCAACGCTGGGCGTCGACGCCTACGTGCACTTCCATGACGCCGGCTTCTACGACTCCGTCAAGTCCTCGACTATCAGCCAAGGAACCCTGTTCCGAGTCGAAGCCGCTCTTGCCGTCGCGGTCGGACTCGCCCTGCTCGTGCGACCAAGGCGGCGCATTCCGTGGGCGGCCGCGTTGCTGGTCGCCGCCAGCGCCTTCGGGGCTGTGATGCTATATCGCTACGTCGACATTGGCGCACTTGGGCCGCTGCCAAACATGTACGAACCCACGTGGGTCTCCCCCGGGAAGCTCACCTCAGCCTGGGCGGAGGGCACCGGCACAGTGATCGCTGTCATCGGCCTGCTCGTGGCCACCTACACCCACAACAACCACCAGCCGCCAGCCGAACAACCCGAGCGATCACACCTCGGCGGACTGAACACGCACAGCCCTTCCGATCCGCGCATCGCACCAGCAACCGCCACCAGCCTCCAATAGCCCTGGCTGGCGAATCGTGAGCTATTCGCTGCTATACGGCTAGGTTCAGCCCTGCGATGTTTGCTAGATCGCCGGTGACGTTCACTTGGGCGACAGTTACGCGTCCGGCCACAAACAGCAGTATCTCTCCCGGTGTCCCTTCGACACGGGCTCTGCTGATGTCACCGATGCGCCTGGTGCGACCGTCGGGGAGGACAGCTTCGATGCCGTCGCGACCCGGCCGAAACTCGGCGAAACCGGTGAGGAGTGTCGCGGCTTCCCAGAGTGCTTCGTCGAGATCAGGAGAGGGTTGGCGTGTCCGCGCATTGTTCGCCCGGCGGATGTCTTCGTGATGAATCCATTCCTCCACTAACCGGACCAGCCCTATCGATCCCCAACGAAATGTGGCGGGTGGACCAGCGGCGAGCCGCTCAAGTAGCCAGGACCAACCATGAGCTTTGGCGCGAACGAGTTGGCGCTGGCTTACCTTCTGCAACGAGCGCATGCCGGCGACCACGACTCTGCTGGGTAGCACGCCCCTTAGGGGGTAGCTGATCGCCAGCGGCACTCCCGCGTAGCGCTCCGAGGCCACCAGATGCGCGGCGAGGTCTGCGGCCGACCAGCCAACGCACAACGTTGGCGCGTTAGCGCCGACATCACCGAGGGTTCGCAGCAACTCGATTCGTTCGTCTCGGCGCAGCTCGTTCAGGTCCACTGCGACCTCCTTGAAAGGCTCTCAAGCTATGACGAGAGTGTAGAGTCGAGCTTGAGAGCCAGTCAAGAGGAGCCGTGGATGCCGCTGGCCAGAACCCGAATCGACCGCCAAGCCAAGATGGACGAGATCCTGGCGTCGGCTCAGAAACGACTGGTATCTGGCGGCTACCACAACATGTCGGTGGCGGGCATTGCCCGCGAGCTCGGCTTGGCACAGAACTCGATCTATTGGTACTTCCCCTCCAAAGACGACTTGTTTGTTGCCGTGCTAAGGCAGATGCTGGCCGAGCTGGCAACCAAGAAACCCTCTCCCGGGCGCGGGCTGGTCAGCCAGGTGCTATGGACCACAGACCAAATGTATGAGTTGGCCTCCCTGCGGGCTGAGCTTCGCGAGCGGGCTAAACACACAGCCGCCGCAGCCGACTTCGACCGTGAACTCGATCGCCTCCTGCGACACCTAGTTATCCACGCGATCGAAGGCAATGTTCCGTCCGACCAGCTTGATCTGTCCGCCACCGCCTTTCTCGCCACCGTCGAGGGCACGATCCGCATGGGCCTGCCGAGGAATCAGCGCCATCGCACGATCCAATTCGCCCTCGAGAAGCTCCTCTCTCGGGAACGCGAACCGGTAGCCGCTGACTCGAGCACAGAAACTGCTCGGCGCAAATCACAATCGGGTCGTTGAGGACAAGGCGCGCAGTAGTGCGTTCTCCGTCTGCGAAGCACGCTGGGCGTCCGAGTTCTCGAGCGCGCGTTCGGCGGTCGATTAAAAGCAGGCCTGGGGGTCGCTCAGTATCGTTCCGCTCATACCTCGTCGTTCGGCGCTTGAGAGGTAGCACCAGCCAGCCTCACTCACTTGCGACATGGACAACGGTTCGACCGATGGTCTGACGGTCGGCCATCCGTTGCAGCCCGGCCGGCAATTCGCCGAACCCAATTTCCTCCCCGATGACCGGCCTCAGCTTTCCATCGAGGACGAGCTCCAGGACCGCGGTGTGGAGCCGCACGCCGTCGGCATGCGACGGAAAGTTGAAATTCGTGGCCCGCTTCAGCTCGATGGGGTCATCGGCATACGCGTGGCACACGCCGCAAAGCGAGAAGTTGCCGAACAGAACAGGCCTCGGGACGATCCCTTGATCCTCGGCTTCGATCCCAGACGCAAAGCCGACCAACAAGTGGCGACCGTTGAACGCCATGCAGTTGAACGTCTTGGTGGTCACATCCCCGCCCACCGAATCGAACGCCACCTCGACACCACGTCCGTCCGTGACCTGGAGCACCGACTCGACGAAGTCGGTCTCCGAGTAGTTAATCGCGACCTCCGCGCCAAGAGAACGGCACAGTTCGAGCTTCTTCTCCGAACCCGCTGTCGCGATCACCCTGGCGCCGCCGAACACCGCCAGCTGTATAGCGGCGGAGCCGACTCCGCCTGCGCCCGCGTGAATGAGCACTGTCTCCCCGGATTGCAACTTGCCGCGCTCGTGTAGAGCCAGCCAGGAGAGATGGAAGGGGAAGTAAACGGCCGCCGCAGGAGCGTTTGGGAGTTGTTCCGCCGGCGGCATTTCAAAGGTCATCGAGGCCATACCCACCGCAAGTTCCGCGTAGCCCCCGAAGGCTCCAGTTGGCACTGTGACGACACGCTTGCCGATCCACGCCTCCGCTCCGTCACCGGCGGCCTCAACCATGCCGAGCACCTCCATTCCCGGCGTGTAAGGAAGCGGAGGGCTCACGGTTCGATACCGGCCCCGCACTCCATCGACGTCATTGAAGTTCGGGGTCACCGCGTCTACTCGCACGAGGAGCTCTCCCGGCCCGGGGCTGGGTTCGGGCACCTCCTCGAGCTGGAGCACCTCATTCGGTTCGCCGAATTTGTGTACAAGCCATGCCTTCACACCCTGATCATTCCACAGCCCAGGAGAGACTCCCTGATCTCAGGGTAACTGGGGCGCGTAGGCCGACAAGTCGTACCCATCAACTTCAGTTCCCCCCATTTGAGGCACACCTAGGTGCCGTTCGGCGTCGGTGCGGCCAGGCCGAACTCTGGGATATCGATCGAATGTTCTGGCGCGTCCGTTCGGCGCTTCTGCTTGACCGCCCAGGGCCCTGACGCCCTTGCCAAGCCTTTCCTCGATCGTCAGATTCCGCGGGCGGCCCGGCGCGCCAGGGGACCGAGGCCTTGGCGTGGGCGGCCTAATCGAGGTTTACGACTAGGTCCAAGATCAGCAGCGACTCCAACGCCTGCCCCTCGTCTAGCGTTTCCAATAGGCCTGGCCATCGGAGGAGCAGCGATTTGAGCATCAGCGTCCAGACGCGAAAACTCCTGTGGGGCCGTTCGGGGAATCGTTGCGCTTACTCGGAGTGCAAACGAGAGCTCGTCCTCGAAGTCACGCTGACGTCGCGCTCCACCACTGTCGGCAACGAGTGTCACATCGTCTCGCGCAAGCCGGATGGACCGCGAGGTGACAACCCCCTTCCGCTGGACCAACGGGACGAGTACGACAACCTGATCCTCCTCTGTGCTGACCACCATAAGGTGATCGATGAGGACACGGTGACCTTTACTGTCGATCCCTAAAGTCGATGCGAGAAGGTCATAACGACTGGGTTCGCGAGTCCTTGGATCCGGGTGTTAGGACCGATATGGAGGCAGAACTCCAGTACGCAGTGATCGTTGACGAATGGGTTGCGCGGGCGAATCTTGATGCGTGGTCAGCCTGGACGTCCTGGGTACTAGCTCCACGACCACAGATCGCTCGAGATGACCTTCGGCGACTTCGCGGGCTTCATGAGTGGCTCCTTCGACGTGTATGGCCCGGAGCTAAGCGGAATCTTGAAAGAGCACTGCAGAATTTCCGCCTGGTGGCAAACGATCTCAATTCGGTGGTTGATCGAATATTTGTAGCCTTCGGGCCCGACGACCTGATGATCGATACGTTCTATAAGCACCAGTGGCACGAGCAGTCGGCATACGACGAGCTCGTCGGTCAATTCGACTGGATTGTGCTGCTCATTCATGACCTCACGTTCGAGCTGACGCGGGCAGCCAACTATGTCCTGGACGCTGTGCGTACAGACTTGGATCCGCTTTTTCGACTTGATGAGGGCATCCTTATCGTGGAACGAGATGAGAGCTTCTTCAACGTCGTACAGTGGCGCGCTACATACACGCCCGAAGAGATTGCCGACTGGCCGCCGTACCGCGGGTTAGCGGAATTCTGTGACCACCGTTCGTCGCGCGCCGTCCACTACGACGAAGGCGTCAACGCGAACGCGCTCCGGCGGATCACACCGATCAGGATTGAGGAATGACGTAGGAGACCCTACAGATATCCGGCTACGTTTAGCCCACCTGAGGAACCTGGAGAAGAAGCGACCTGGACGAGCCGATATGGGCGCCTCCGATCGCGGGTCTACCTGGATTCTCCTCTGGGATCGTATGAGCCGTACTGTCGTGGGCGGTGATTTGACCTCGGAGGTGGGTCATGGATGCCTACGGGACGGCTCGACTGGCGGCTAAGGACGCTGAGTCGGCGATCGTTGCTCGCATTTGCGAGGACTTCAATATGACGCCGGTGTTGGCTTGTGCTCATTACGAGCAGATGGCGCGCTACTTCGCGGACTTTGGCCGTGTGGCGTTGCGTCCTGGGGAGTTGTGTTATCTGGCGGTGGCGTCGGAGGAGCCGGCGGGCAAGCCGATCTTGGCTTGCCGGAAGGTGCAGGTGGCTTTGGAGTTGGCCGCGCCGGAGGATCAACAGGTGTTGCGCGATCGTGGTTTGGCGGAGATGCGCCAGAGCCGGCTGGCTCGCCTGGCTCGTCAGGCCCAGGTTCAGGGTGCGTTGTTGACGGTGGAGGATCTGGCGTTTCTGACTTGTTCGTCGACAGCGACGGTGAAGAGGGATTTGGCGGAGTCCCGGGCGGATGGGGTGGCGGTTCCGACCAGAGGGCAGATCCGTGACATCGGCCCGGGGGTGTCGCACAAGGCGCGGGTGGTGCAGCTTTATCTGTGGGGGTTGCAGTTCACCGATATTGAGCAGCAGACCCGCCATTCGGAGGGCGCGATCCGAAGGTATCTGGGCGACTTCCGTCAGATCGCGGCCCTGTACGCGAGGGGGGCGTCGATCCCTGAGATCCGGGCGGCGACGGGGCGGTCGGCGTCGTTGATCAGCGAGTACATCGCCTTGTATGAGCGAGCCCGACGTGAGTTCCCGGCCGCGCCGCGGTTGAACGATCTGTTGGATCCGGTGAGAGCGAAAAAGGGGGGCCGGCGGTGAGCAACCCGACTCCTCGGGCGGAGATCTTGCACCGTCGTCTGGCCCGTCGGACCCTGCCCAGCTTGTTGCGTTACAAGTTCTTGCACGAGTACGGCTACGACAAGGGCGAGGTGGTGGTCGAGGCGATCGTGGCTGACATCTGCAACGTGGTCCGCAACTACTTCGTCTCAGCCGATCAGCTCGAGCCTGGGCAGCTGGTCTACTACTGCCCGGCCGCGACCGAACGGGCCCGCAAGGGCCGGACGATGGCGAACACCGAGATGGTCCCGGTGCGCTTGACCGTGGTGGCCCAAGACGACATCGAGGCCATCCGCGAAGGAATGGGCGCCCTGGCCCGACGGGATCGGCGAGTCCGCCGTCTGGCTCATGAGGCCTACAAACAAGGAGGGGTGCTGTCCCAGCTTGATCTGTCACTGGTCACCGGATACACCGACGGTGGCGTGGCCGCCGCGGTGAAAAGGTTGCGCAAAGCCGGTGAGATGCTGCCCATCCGAGGTTATGTGGCCGACATGGGATGCTGGCCCACCCACAAAGCGACCATCGTGCGCCTCTACCTGCAAGGGCTTAGCACCCCCGAGATCGCCAGCCGCACCTACCATTCCAAACCGTCGGTCGACCGCTACATCCAAGGCTTCGAGCGAGTCCGGCTCCTCGCCGGCAAACACGCCATCGAAGAACTGCCACTGCTGACCGGGATGTCAGCCAACCTGGTGTCCCAATACCTCGACATCCTCAGCGAGCACAACATGCTCAGGCGCTCGAAGCGATCCCGGCAGCTGGTCCGCCATGGCTGAACGCGATCTCGAGGAACAACTATTCAGTCGTTGTCAAGGGCGGCCGATAGGCCGTTCCGAAGGGACCGAAGCGAAGCGCAGGCCCTTTACAACGACGGGCATTGTCATCAAGCACAATAGAAAACGCCCGCCCGCCAGGGCGGGCCTACAAGACAACGCTCCGCACGAAGTGCGGCTCATACGAAACTTATCTCGGGCGCGCGTTCTGGCGTATCCAGACGTTGCCGCCGCTTGTTCGTAAGCGATCAGACCGGCGATATTCACGATCCCTCCCAAGTACCCCAGCGTGAGCCCTACTCTAGGATCCGCTCTGCCCAGCGATGATTATCAGGCCAATGACCAGTAAGACAGCACCGGCCACGAGCATGTCCTGTTGAGTCTTGCGCTGCTGAGCCTCCATTTGCGCGTATGCCTTCGCCAGCGCCTCAGCCTGCTGCTGCCGTTCCCGCTCAAGCCTGGCTATATCCTCAGCCTGTAACTGCTCACGCTGCTTGTCGATCAGCCGGATCAGCGCAACAGAGATGCGCGCAAGTCCTTCATGTGGATCTGCAGGATTGAGCAGTACATATTCCCGACCGTTGAGTAGCCCAAGGTCCTTGCTGGCGACCTCTTCCATCAGGATCGGGATGACCAGCATCTCGGCTTGGTGAGCCACGCCGATCTCTTGCTGGACGATGACCGACTCCAGACTGTTTGGGGACAGCAACACGATCATCGCATCAGACGCCCGAATCTCCGCCCTGATCTTGTCGCTCAGATGGCGTCCGGCCTGGACATCATGCTCAGCAAGATAGACCTCTACACCGGCGGCAACCGCCTGTGCTGCCACGCGCTTCACCCACTCGGCGTCCCGACTGCTGTGGCTGAAGAACACCCGCAATCCGGGGCCTGTGGTCACGTCTTAAGGATAGCGAGAGCAAGCGACGATCCCGGGTAGACAGTTGCACTACGTGCGGTCATTCCACCGACTCCTCGTAGACCGCGTCGACATCAGGGTCGATCGTCGTACGATCAAGCGGCCGTCCCCATACTGTGCCCATCGCCGGCACGCGGGCAACCGCTTGCCATACGAGTGTCCAGACGCAACCATGTGCTCGTGCCCAGCAGGAGTTCGAAGGTACGTGGTCCTCTGACTCCTGAGCAGCTCGGGGACGTGGCAGAGGCCAGTTTGGCCAACGCCGTGGTGTTGCTCGCCGACGCTCGCCGATTAGCGGAAGCTGGGTCCGTCGCGAGCGCCTACTCGATGGCGATCCTCGCGGGTGAAGAGTTCGGGAAGTGCCAGATCGCCATCGGCGCAGTTGGTCATGTCGACGCTGGCGACGCCTACTGGAGGGATTTCTGGAGGTCGTTCTACGGCCACGCCGACAAGCTCGCTCGTGCCGCGCAGATCATGTATAGCTGGCTTCCGCACGACCTCGTGGCCCAGTTCGTAGGTGTGCTCAAACCGGCCCTTGAGCAGCAGCGCCGGGAGGCGGGATTATATGTCGATGTCGTGAACGGGGTCGCACTCACGCCCGATGAGCGGATAACCGGAGCGGAGGCAACCGGTGCGCTCGACACCATTGGCGCGATCCTCGAACTCTACTCAGCGATCTTCTCGGACGAGAAACCTCTGGCCGACGCGTTCGCCCAAGCGCGCCCAGAAGCGTTGCGCATGCGAAAGGCCATCGAGTCACGTGACCGGGAGGAGATTCGCCGGGTATGGCTCGAGACCACGGACCGCGGCCTCGACGATGACGAACTCGATTCCATGCTCAAGTTCCTCGGCCCCGCGGGTTGAGCCGTTCGGCTCCTGAGTCGAACGCTCGCGCTCGCTGCAGGCAGCGCTCGCGTGAGACGGGCTAGAAGTACATGACCCGCCACCCCGCGACATAGCCAATGGCGAACGTGCCGTCATGGACGTTCTGGATTGCCGGATCCAACTCGTCACCATCACAAACATCTTCGCTTACATCGGCCAAGGCGTCGCTCAGCTCTAGCCGCCAGCTCTCCTGTGGCTACGGCCAAGACTCGGCGAACCACCGAAGTGGCGTAAGGGAGAAATCATTGCTCAAGGCTCCGAGGTTCATCGTGTACCCCTCGATCAACCACAAGCCATCCAAAGGAGTTCCGCTCTTGAGCCAGATCGGATGCGTGGGACGGGACATCACCACTGCCGGCTGAGCCGTGGTGATCCGAATTACTGGAATGCCGTTCTTATCCGGCCTCAGTCGAAGGGTGCCGACGGTATCTTCGACCAGTGGTCCACCGAAGTGGCTCTCCGCGAGCCCCAGAATGCACCACAAGATCCGGTGGACAAGTCGATTGTGTTGCCGGAAGGCAGTCGCGATCGCTTCCACGGGAGTGCCGGCGTAAAGGCCATCGATGAAGGTCAGCGCACGCTCTCGCGCGTCGGACACCGTCGAACCCTGGAGGCCAGACCGGAGGTGTTCGTGAGCTCCTCTGGCCAGCTCTGCCCACCGAAGCGTTAGTGCTCTCGAACGGCCAAGTTCCGTATCAGCTCTGAGCGCGCCCTCATACGAGGGGGTGGACCGAGCAGCTTCAAAGATGTGCCTCAACTTGGGCTTCAGGTCTGGAGCGTTGAGACCTTCAAAGTTGAGGTGCATGCCTGACTCGTCGGATCGGAGATCCGTTATGTAATGGCGACTCAGCGGCGGAGGAAGATTGTCCTCGTCCACGAGCAACAATCGCCTTTGAGAGTCGATGCCGGCCCAGCATTTTGCAGCCATTCGAGCAGCTGCTTTTCGGGCTAGGAGCGTCCATTGGAGCCACGGTGAGTCGGGGGACCCTTGCGATGGTCGCATCATGTGTTCTGCGCTTACAGCCGTCAGCGTGCGCTGGATGGCGGGGTCGCTCGAGACGAGCCACATCTGTAACGCCTGACCTGGCGCTGGCAACGTCGGGTCTGGCTCAGACCGAAACTGATTGCGCAGAATTTGGCCGAATCGGCTCTCGTTGAGCTCTTCTGCGCTGTCCCAGATCGCCTGCTCTAACGGTGTCACCATGCCCATGAAGCGACTGTTTCAGGCCTGCTCCAGGCTTGGGAACTGAAAGAACAGCCAAGCGCTTGCTCGGCAAGCCGGATGAGATCTTGGTACACCCGAGCCTTTCGACCGGGATCGAGGTACGTGGACAGTCGTTCGTAACGCCCGGAGCGGGGATCTGGCGAACCCTGCACCCAGGTCACATGAGGCGGGCCATTCCAATCGACGCTCAGCATTGGGTCTGGCCAGGTCTCGAACACGGTCACGACGGGATCCCCTTCGCCGATCGCAGCTTCCGGCAGTTCCGCAAGCTTCATAGTCGTAGCTAAGTCACGCCAGTCGGTCCGCCAGTTCAGCACTGCCTCTAGAACGAGGTCATCGCGCTGCCTTTGGTGCATCCGCCTCAAGCGAAGGAGTTCCCGTTCGGAGAGCCGATCGAATCGGTCCCCGAAGGGTTGGACCTCTGCCACTAGCTGCTTGTAGCGAGCGAGCGATTCAATCGTTGCCAATACGAGAGGAGATCGGCTGGCGAAGGCGTTGCCCGGCAAGAAGTTGACCTCACCAGCCGACATCCACTCCGTGATCGCGGTTGGCGACCCGACCCCAGGAACTTCGGCAGAGCGCCACGCAGTCCAGTCGTCCGCGACAATGCATTCCGCAGACCTACCGTCCAACGTTTGAAGAGCTAGGCCGAACACCGCCACATCATCCGCCTGGGGGGTGCGGCTCTCCAGAGGAACCAGCCGGAGATATCGCGCTTGGCCCACAGCACCGTGACGTTGGAGCGTCAGAGCGGTTTCTTCAGGACGATCATTGCCCGACATCGCCGCTACAAAGACTGCGAACTCTGGATCTGCTGACATCAGGTCCGTTACCTGTCGAGTGAGTGAAGCGTGAAGAGCCCCGAGATAGGTGGCAAAGAGGGGATGTGCGAATGACACACTGGGTGTGAGTTGTACAACTCCGGCCTCGCTGAGTCTTTGGATCAAGACATCAGCGGAAGGCAGCGAGTATCTGGCCAGGACATAGTCACTCGCAGCCCACCGCACCAACGCTTCAAGGGCTTGGTCGCTAGACAGGTTCGGTTCCGGCCAGGCCGCGAACGCGAGCGCCCCTCCCGCATGGACAAGCATCCGCTGTTCGAGAGGCGAATACGACCCGGAGATCTTGATTCGATGCTCTATCAACTTCTCTAGGAGAACCAAACCCGTTGATGCGACGGGCCCGACCTCGAGCAGGGCCCACGTCCAGAGCGGCCATCGGGCAAGATCAGAGACCTGCTCGGGGAAACGTCGAACCTCAGGAGCACCGACTGCTTGAAACATCTCGTGCGTCTGTACATCCGATAGGGCCGCAAGTGTGTAGCGAGCGAAGGAAGCTAGTTCGCTCGCCATCGCCCGGCGGACGCAACAGGTTGTACGGCAGCGAGGAAATCGAGAGCAGAAGCGATCGAGATCGGCCAGGAAGATCCGTCGGTCATCGGATGCAAGCGCGTCGATACCATCGACGACGACAGCGATTCGCCCATCACGAGCGAGCTGATGAAGTAGCTCCTCCCCTGGAAAGAAGCGAACGCTCTCAAATGCCCCGAGGATGAGGCCCTCTGCTGATAGAGACGACCGAGTCGGCACGATGACGATCGGCAAGCGCCCGTGCGCGTTGTGACGCCTCAAAGTTGCCAAAGCGGTGTAGGTCTTGCCTGACCCACCGATCCCCTCGAGCACTACATTTACTTCTAAGTCCGCAATGCTGGTTGCCGCGACCGAGTGGTGCTCGCCAGCCTGGTCGGCTGCCGAATGAAGATATCGGACGAATCCGAGCGGGAGGTCCTCTCGCACAACTCGTTCTCGTCGCCGGAGCAGTTCATCCAATTCCTCGAGCAACCCAGAACGGACGATTTCACCTGACCTAACGGATGCAGCGATCGCGTTCACAACTGCGCTCGCGAGGTCGCTGTGGTCCCCCCGATGTACGCGCACATGCCTCGACTCGATCAGCGACCGAAATGACTCGGTGTCCTTCGTCGGCTCGCCCACGAAGAACGGCAAGATCTTCCGGGATGTGTCTGCGTAGGCGGCTTGATACTCCGCTTCCGTAGCCTCCGAGCCTTGGCCAGCCACGATCACCACGTAGAGGTCGCAACTGCTTGCAACAGCGAGGTAGTGCTCTTCGGCAGTCTCTCCTGCTGCCGTGGCGTGGAATTCGAAAAGCCAGCCATCGGCAAGGCTCAGCCCATCCAGCGCCGAATTGATGGCTTCGCGTTCGGCTGCCAATTCGCCGATCGTCGACGAAATCATCACAGTTGGCCTACGACGAACAATCGCATTCATGGAGTCGATTCCCAATGTTTAGCCATGCGGCCGGAACGGCAGGCCAAGGGTCCTCGTCACCTAGGGGTCCTAGGGCGCAGTATGCCACTGACCCGAGGGGCATGATGGCTTCGGTCCGTCTACCACTGGCGATCCCGCGAGATGCACGCTGACTGCCCTCGGGTCGACGCGGACGAGCGCATAATCACGAATTGGCTACTGGCTCGAGCCCGATCCGAACCGGCGATCCCGCGGCACGAGGCGTCGCCATCGGTGGGCTTCACGCACCGAATGCATAATCACGACCCCGGAGCGTCAGTCAGCCGACCAGAGCCGGCGTTGATCCGGATTCAGCTCGCCCGTCGACACACCCTGTGTGGTTTGCTTTCAGCGCGTAAGCACGCTGCCCTCGCGGCAAGTCGACCGTGGCAGTCTGATGACCTGACGGTGCGGCCCTACTGTCCGCGCAATCTCTCCCTCGATCCTGCGCAGCGGGTTGTCGGAGGGGAGTGGAAGCGCAGCGCCGCCGGCAGGAGGTGAAGTCCTCGCCGCCGAACAACCAATGCAATGCGGAAGCATCTGCGTAAGCGCGGTGCCGCCGCGACTTTGGTCGTCTTGGGGTGGCTGCTCGCGTCCCTTCTGTCTCCCACGTACGCCGCGACGCCCCGGTCCGACTCCGCCCAGCCTCCGGGTGATCCGGCCGCCCTCGTCAATCCTTTCGTTGGGACTGGTTCCGGGCCTGGCCAGATCGGGCCGATTGACACGTTCCCCGGCGCCGACGTGCCGTTCGGAATGCTGCAGTGGAGCCCGGAGACCACCCCGAACCGACCCTTCGGAGGCGGCTACGCGTATGGGGACGGCACCACCATCGGATTCAGTCTCACGCATCTGTCGGGCCCCGGTTGCCCGGTGTTCGGCGACGTTCCGATCATGCCCGTTCCGGGAGTCCCGACCTCGCCCGGTCAAGCGACCGCCACAATCCGACCCGGCAGCGAGGTGGCCGCCCCCGGCTCCTACTCCGCCACGCTCGAGCCGGGCACACAGGTATCACTTGCAGTGACCCAGCGAACGGGAATCGCCCGCTTCGCCTTTCCTTCGGGGCCCTCCGCCAGCGTGCTGTTCAAGGTGGCCGCGAGCCAGTTCCCTTCTCAGGCCGCGGCTGTCACGAGCATCGGTGATCGGACCGTTATCGGTTCGGTCGGAGACGGGGCCTTCTGCCTATCGCCCAGCCACTACACCGTGTACTTCGCGGCCGAGTTCTCCCGGCCGTTCAGCGGGTCGGGCCAGTGGGTCACCAACGGCATGGTGCCCACCTCTCTCACTGTCCCAGGTCAGGCTCCTGGTGACCGCGGCGAGTTCGTAACGTTCGACACATCCGGGTCGCGGACGGTGAGCTTGAAGGTGGGCGTGTCGTTCACGAGCGTTGCCGAGGCGGAGAAGAACCTTCAGACCGAAGACCCCGGTTGGGACCTCGGCGCTGTAGCCAGTAGGGCTCACCAGGCGTGGGACGACCAACTGGACCGGATCGGTGTCGCCGGCGGGACACCCCGGCAACAGTCCGTGTTTTACACCGCCCTCTACCACTCGCTGCTCCACCCGAACGTGTTCTCCGACGCCGACGGCAGCTACATCGGTTTCGACGGATTGGTACACAACGCCGGCAGGCGAGTCCAGTACGCCAACTTCTCCGGGTGGGACATCTACCGCACCCAGTTCCCCCTGATCTCTCTCCTGGACCCGGGCGTGACATCGGATATGGTCTCCTCGCTGCTTGCTGACGCTGAGCAGGGCGGGTGGTTGCCGAAATGGCCAGTGGCGGCGAGCTACACGTCGACCCAGGACGGCGACTCTGCAGACGTGCTCATCGCCGAGGCGGACACCTTCGGAGCCAAGAACTTCGACGCCGCCGCGGCCCTCGCAGCCATGGTGAAGGGGGCAACCTCGTCGGGAGCGGGCCAGGGATGGTACGTGGAACGAAAGGACCTGCTGAGCTACGAGACGCTCGGCTACGTACCCACCCTCATGGGCAACCCGCAGGGCGGTGGTGTGCCCGTCACCGAGACCTACTGGGGGAGCTCCCAGACCCTCGAGTACTCAAACGACGACTTCGCCATTTCGCGTTTCGCCGCGGCCCATGGGTCCGTGGCGGTCGCGAGCGAATTCCAGAACCGGGCGGCCAACTGGCAGAAGGTGTTCGATCCCTCATTCGGCACCATGGCGGCTCGGTCGCCGGACGGATCATTCCCTGCCGGACCGGACACATACGAGCCTTACCCGACTTACGGCCAGCCCGGTTTCGAAGAAGGTTCCGGCAGCCAGTACACCTGGATGGTGCCCTTCGACCTAGGGCAGCTGGCGGACGCCTTCGGCGGTACCCGTGCCGCGATCGCCGCCCTGGACACCCACGTAGCTTCGCTCGAGTCCGGCCCCCAATCCGACCAACTGTGGGTGGGCAACGAGGTTGGCCTCGGCACTCCCTGGGAGTTCGACGCGTTCGGGGAACCATGGCGTACCGCCCAATTAGTCCACCAAATCGCCACGACTTACTACACGGACACTCCCGCCGGCGAGCCGGGCAACGACGACCTCGGGACCATGTCGGCCTGGTACGTCTGGGCCGCTCTCGGGATGTACCCGCTAGACCCAGCCGCGGGCACCGTCGTACTGACCGCACCGATGTTCGACTCGGCCACGCTCCATGTCGGCGGCCGGACCTTGCGAATCGCAGCTCCCGGGGCGTCCGAAGGGCAGAGGTACGTATCGTCGCTCGCGATCGACGGCGCGGATCACGCCGCTCCGTGGGTGCCCGCCGCGACCCTGCAGGAGGGCGGCACCTGGGTGTACTCGCTCAGCGGATCGGCCGCCTCGGCTTGGGGTACCGACGGCTCGCTGGCGCCACCCTCGTACACGATCGGCGCGGCCCCTGCACTTGGATTCACGACGCCGTCAGGGCAGATCTCCGTTCCGGTCGGGAAAGCGACGCCGATCGACCTGTCGGTGCGAAGCCTCGACACCGCGGTCGGAGGCGTTAGCTGGTCCTCGTTCACCGATGCCGGCGTGGCGGTCACCCCCGCGAACGGGCGACTGCAATTGTCCACTGCTCCGGGGTCGACGGTTAGTGTGCCCGTGTATGTGAGGGAGCTGGTTCCTGGTCCGCACCGCTTGACGTTCACCTTCACAACTGAGTCGGGTACCCGGCTACCTTCGGTCGTTGTCGATGTCGAAGTGCAGCCCTGACCAGCCAGCCACGCCGCTGCTCGACCTAGGACGAGTTCGTCGTGATTTGACCGTTGGTTCGGGTGTGCATTTGAAATGGTGGAGCGGATCTCGCGTCAGCGGGATTTCGCTACAGTCGGAATCCACATAAAGCGCCCGTACAAGCGCCCAAGGGCCTGTAGCTCAGTGGTTAGAGCGGGGGACTCATAATCCCTTGGTCGTGGGTTCGATCCCCACCGGGCCCACTCACTCACCAAGCTGGCGGTAGCCCAGGCGTACCTCAGGCTCAAGCCTGGGTGGTGACCGCCGCCAGTCGTTCGGCCCGTGCCAGTCTCTTCTCCCGCTCCGCCAGGTCCATCTGGCGAATCGAGTCGTAGAGCTGCGCGGCGCGCTCGTGCATCAGCGCTGCTTCATGGTGCATCTGAATTGCCCAGCGGTAAGCCCGATGCCGTACCGCGGCCTCATATCCCTCGATAGACGTAGCTGCTGCCCCCATGTCGGGCAACGGTACATTCCGCCACAAGGCGCTGAGAAGTCCCCTTCCTCGACTTCGCCGTATGTCCCGTTGGTCCCATCTGGCAGCCGAACAGCCATTTGCGAATCTCTCTGCCGTGCAGTTGGAGCGCTCACGGGTTTAACCGCACCATGCAGGACCTTCTAGCCTGGAACATCCGTGGAAAGAGCGATCACCGGGTTCCACCAGGACGACGCCCGCGACTGGGTCGCCGAGCTTTCGTGCGGCCACAACCAGCATGTGCGTCACAAGCCCCCCTTCCAACTCCGTCCGTGGGTCGTCGAGGCGAGTGGCCGCGAGGAGCGGTTGGGAAGCCCTCTCGAGTGCCCGCTGTGTGACCGGGGCGAGCCACCGGGGTCCCGTTGATCGAACCCCTCCGCAAGGGTGAACCGTACCCGGGGCGCCTTCCGCCGGTTCGTGTGCAGTGGCAGCGACTTCCCAAAGCGGCCCGGATCCTGCTGATCGTGCCACCCGCCGCCCTCGTCGGCGGGCTCTTCGCAGCGAGTGTCGCAGCAGGGGTCGCGGCCGCCGTGCTGGCAGCAGGAGCCGGCGTGGCTACGGCCACATACGTGAAGAACCGGACCGATCGGCACAACGCCGCCGTCGACAGAGGCGACATCATCGTCCCGCCGGATCCCGGCCTGCGCCGCGTTGATCCGTCGACCGTCGAGACCTCGGTGTCGCAGAGGCTGTCCGCCCTCGGCTACCCGAGCCAGGAGCTGGGCCGGGTTCACCGTTTCGACGGTGGCTGGCTGGTCGAGAGAAGAAGGCGAGGCGAGCTCGCGGTCGTGATCGGCGATGACGGCGGACTGGCGTACTACGACCCCCGCTGGGTCCCCGACATACGCGCGGCGACCGAATACCGCGCCGGCAGGGGCAGAGAACCCGGAATCTGACAGGCCGGAATCTGACAAGCCGGAACCCGACAAGCCGCAACCTGACAACCCCGGCCTCCGGAAACCATTCACCGATCCAGGAACTGCCCTGCGGCAAGCTGGCGTAGTGGGAAACCCGATGTTCGAGCCTGATCCGAAGCTCGTCTCCATGGTGTTCGAGTACTGCCGCTGGCGGTTGTCTCTCGACCCGGTCCCGCTCGACCTCCCCGGTGACAAGAGGATTCTCGACGAGGCGTTGTCGGGACTGATCGGCGCAGAACCACGGGATCCCGAAGAAGTCTTCCGCGTGTTCACCGACACCCTCGCCCCCGCGGTTCTCTCCGCCGACAGCCCGCGGTTTCTCGCCTTCATCCCGGCCGCTCCGACCAAGGCCTCTTTGCTATTCGACATGGTCGTGTCCTGCTCGTCTCTCCAGGGGACGTCCTGGCTCGAGGCCTCTGGCGCCATCGCAGCAGAGAACCAGGCCCTGAGACTCCTTGCCGACCTTGCCGGTCTTCCCGAGGAGGCTGGTGGATGCTTCGTCTCAGGTGGCAGCGCCGCCAACCTGTCCGGCTTGGTCGTCGCGAGAGAAGTAGCGCGGCACAAGCTCGGACGCGACAGGAACCGGACCTTGCGAATCGCGGTGAGCGACCAGGCACACTCGTCGGCGACGAAAGCGCTAATGGTCACAGGCATGGAAGCACTCGTTGTGCCGACCGAGCATTATCGCTTGACCGGTGACGTACTTGAAGCTGCGCTCGCTGCCGACCCTGACCCAACCAGCGTGATCGGAGTCGTAGCGACAGCCGGCACCACCAATGCCGGAATTATCGACGACCTCGAATCCGTGGGGCGATTCGCCAACGACCGGGACCTCTGGTTCCACGTAGACGCCGCCTACGGCGGGGCGGCACTTTTCGCCCCCTCGGCGCGCAGCCGGTTCGCGGGGATCGAAAGGGCCGATTCGCTGGTCATCGATCCTCACAAGTGGTTATTCGCGCCGTTCGACTGTGGAGCGTTGATCTACCGGAAGCCCCACCTGGCACGGGCGGTGCACACCCAGAACGCCAGCTACCTGGACGTGGTTCACACCGGCGCGCCGGACGAATGGAACCCGAGCGATTACGCATACCACTTGACCCGGCGGGCCCGGGGGCTGGCGCTGTGGTTCTCACTCAGCGTCAACGGCACGGACGCTTACAGTGACGCTGTGGAGAGTTCCTTGCGCATTGCGCGCGAAACAGCCGACCTAATAGAGACAAAAAGTCACCTTCAACTCCTTCACCAACCACCGCTTTCCGTGGTGCTCTATAGGCGTAATGGGTGGTCACCCGAGGACTATGACCGGTGGTCGGCACAGCTGGTCGCCGACCAGGTCGGTCTCGTCACGCCGACCAAGTGGCAAGGAGAAACCCTTGCTAGGCTTGCGTTTCTTCATCCTCACACCACATTGGCCATGGTGGACGAAGTCCTCGAATCGATGAAATAGGCCACAACTAGACATTCGGCACAACCGTATCGGGTCGTTCAGTTTCCGGTAATAACCACGCAAAGAAATTTCCTAAAGACCCCCGAGTTTGTTTACGATAAGTAGTTAGGAGACCACTCAGGGGAGGGGGGCCAATAGATGGAGCTTTCGTCTTGCGGTGTTCCAGGAGAACGTCGAAGCGGATTCTTCAGCTGGAAGCGTAAGGCCTTAGCGATCGCCGGAGCGCTGCTGACAATGGGGTCGGCGGCGCTCTTCGGCGCGTCCGCGGCCACTGCAGACACGAGTGTTCAGGTCATCGTCTGGACGACGGGGAGCGAGAACATCGTCGGCGACGTCGCCAGCGTGGGTGGCACGGTCATCCAACAGTTCTCCATCATCAACGGCGTCGAGGCGACGGTTCTCAGCAGCGAGGTTGCTGTCCTCTCCGCGATGCCCGGGGTCAATGTCACCCCGGACATCAGTGTCAATGTTCAGAGCACCACACCCTCGACGGGACCGCACACTCCCTCTGACGCATTCCTTGCTCAAACGGGCGCAACACAACTGGCCCAAGCCGGCGACACCGGCAGGGGTGTCACCGTTGCAGTCGTTGACACGGGCATTTCCAACCTTCCCGACTTCGCCGGCCGACTCGTCGGTGGTGTGGATCTCAGCGGCGAGAAGAACGCCTTCCAGGACAGCTACGGCCACGGAACGTTCGTTGCCGGTCTGATCGCCGGAAACGGCGCATCGTCGAATGGTCAGTACAGCGGTGAGGCCCCAGGCGCCAACCTCGTCTCGATCAAGGTTGCAGGCGCCGATGGCACCACCAAGCTCGGCACCCTGATTTCGGGATTGCAGTGGGCGGTCAACAACGAGGGCACCTACAACATCAAGGTCCTCAACATCTCGTTGGGATTCCAGCCCGACCGGTCCACCGTCAACAACCCTCTGGACCTCGCGGTCGAACGGGCCTGGGGCTCCGGACTCGCCATTGTGGTGTCCGCCGGCAACTCCGGACCTTTCAACGGCACCATCACCTCGCCAGGTGACGATCCCCTCGTAATCACTGTCGGCGCTCTCGACGATCTCGCCCAGGCCACCGTCGCCAACGACGAGATGAACAACTTCTCCAGCGTCGGGCCGACCTCCCCCGACGGATGGGTGAAGCCGGACCTGGTGACCTCGGGCCGGTCGATCGTCAGCCTCGCGGCGCCCGGATCGACGATCTACAACAACTACCCGTCCGCGCGGATCGGGTCAGGCAACTTCGTCGGTTCCGGCACCTCCTTCAGTGCCGCGATCACCTCCGGCGCGGCCGCGCTGGTACTTGCCAACAATCCTTCCTACAGCCCCAACCAGATCAAGGCTGACCTCCTTGGAGGGGCAGGTCCCGGACCCATAGGCAACCCATTCGTGGACGGCCACGGAGCTCTCAACGCTTACGCCGCTTCCATCGCCCCGTCCTCGGTCAACTTCAACCAGTCGACCACAGGCGAGACTTCGACCTCGAACGGCACGACCGTTCCCCTCTGGAACGGGAACTCCTGGAACGGCAACTCCTGGAACGGTAATTCGTGGAACGGGAACTCGTGGAACGGGAACTCGTGGAACGGTGCCGCCTTCAACGGGAACTCGTGGAACGGGAACTCGTGGAACGGCAACTCCTGGAACGGCAATTCGTGGAACGGCAACTCCTGGAACGGCTTCACGTTCAACGGGAACTCGTGGAACGGCAACTCCTGGAACGGTGCCGCCTTCAACGGGAACTCGTGGAACGGGAACTCGTGGAACGGGAACTCGTGGAACGGGAACTCGTGGAACGGTGCCGCCTGGAACGGTAATTCCTGGAACGGCAATTCGTGGAACTAGGAGCCGGTCGCTCGCACACAGGGGGCTGAGCTGTTGAACCTTCCCACGAAGACTCGAACGATCGTTGCCCTGTGGGTTGTCGGTGGAATGGCCGCTTTGGTTGTTGCCAGCCTTGCACCGTCCAGCTCACACGGGTTGACGAGAAACCAATGGATAATCGCGGTGGCGATCGGAGCTCTGATCGCCGGCAACTGGGTGCGACCGGTCGTTGTCTACATGGGCAACCGCATCGACACTTTCCAGATGGACGAAGGATTCTTCGTGATCCTCGCCCTCCTGGTACCGCCTGTCGTTACATTGGGCACCTACGCCGCGGCTGCGATCGTCTCTCAGGTGGTGAGGAGACGGCAGTTCGTCAAGTCTGCGTTCAACGTCGGTGAGACCGTCCTCGCCGCCGGGCTCGGGTTGGCCGTAAGCCGCGCGATAGCGGTCCCATCGAAGTCGATCACCGCCAAGGAAGGGGCTGCGGTCCTTCTCGGAGCAGCGGTCTACCTGGTGGTGAACAAGGCCTCCCTGGCAAGCGTGATGTTGTCCATGGGCTCCGGCTGGACAGCGATAGGTGTCGGTGTCGAGGTTCCGCTGGCCGCGGGTGGCGCGGTCGTCGGCATCGTGGTGGCTCTGGCCATGCAGGCGCATCCCTGGCTGATTGCAGCGGTGATTCCAGCCCTCATCGTCGAGCTCGGGCTCGTCAAGAGCCGCTTCAGCGCCCAGCACGACCGCACTCGAATGAAGGGCCTGTTCGAGGTCGCGCTGGACGCAAGCAGGAGCCTTCAGACACAGCAGATCGTCGATTCGATTCTGTCGTCGGCGAAAGACTTGCTGCGTTGCCCCGAGGCGGTCGTCACCGACGAAGCGCCGGCGGAGGAGCAGATGGCAGCACGGCTCGACGTCAACGGAAAGCAGCAATGGCTCGTCGTTTCGGGCCGGCGGCGAGAGGAGCCCTTCGACGAGGCGGATCAGATGCTGCTGGATGCCGTGGCTGCTATCGGCAAGGGTGCGCTGACCAACGCCCAGCTGTTCACCCAGGTTCGCTTCGAGCAGAAGCGTCTCTCTTCGATCACGTTGAACATCGGCGAAGGGGTGTGCGCCATCGACGCCGATGGCCGCATTACCTTCGTGAACCCCGCTGCCGCCGACATGATCGACGTCCCCAGCCTGAGTGTGGCGATCGACGACGGGATCAGCGGCGACACCTTGTTGGCGCCGGAGTTCTTGCTCGGGCCTGCGAGGGAAGCGATGAGAACCGAGGGCGTGATTCGCGAGGACGACGCCCGGTTCGTCGGCCGGGACGGCAAAGAGATGCCGGTCGAGTACAGCGCATCGGCCGTTCGCGACCACGGCAAAGCCGTCGGCGCGGTCATCGCCTTCAGGGACACGACCGAGCGCAGGGCAATGCAGGAAGAACTGGTTCGTCACGCGTACTACGACAGCCTCACCGGCCTCGCCAACCGCGGGTTGCTGATGGAACGCCTGGCCGCTGCTCTCGGCCGGGCTTCCCTGGATCACAAGACGCACGCGATGATCTTCGTGGACATCGACCGCTTCAAGGCGGTCAACGACAACCTCGGCCACACAACCGGCAACGACCTCCTGAGAGAGGTGGCAGACCGATTGAGATCGGCGGTCGGCCAGCGGGATCTGGTCGCCCGTTTCGGCGGTGACGAGTTCGTCGTGTTCGTCGAGGACGTCGCCGGGATCGAGGAAGCGGTCGCATCTGCGCGGCGGATATGCGCCGTGGTTGAGAAGCCGCTGATCCTCCCCGGCGGTTTCGAGCACGTGGCGAGCGTGTCGGTTGGGATCGCGCTAACCGAGCCCGGGCAGTCGGCGGACGACATCCTTCGCAACGCCGACGTGGCGATGTTCGAGGCGAAAACAAAGGGCCGCGGGGGTGCCTACAAGGTCTTCGACCTCGCCGCGATGGGACCGCGATCCCGGAAGCGCCTCGAGCTGGAGGCGGCCCTCCGGAAGGGTCTCGACAGGGGCGAGATCGAAGTCCACTACCAGCCGTTCTTCTCCGTCGAGGACGAAGAGATCGTCGGTGCCGAAGCCTTGGTCCGCTGGCGGCACCCGACGGACGGGCTCATCCGGCCCGACCTGTTCATTCCGATGGCCGAGGAGACCGGCCTGATCCTTCCGCTTGGGCGCATCGTCCTCGAGCAGGCGTGCGAGCAGGCCCGCCTCATTCGCGACCGGATCGGCGTGGAGCTCGCCATGAGCGTGAACCTCTCGCCCAGGCAGTTCCAGCACAGCGGGCTGCTGAGCGAGGTCGCCAGCGCACTCGACTCGGCTGGCCTCCCATCGGAGGCGATCACCTTCGAGATCACCGAGATGATGGTCATGGAGGACATTTCCAGCGCCGCCGACATCATGAAGAAGCTCAGCCGGCTAGGGGTGAAGATCGCGATCGACGACTTCCTCGTCGAACACTCCACCTTCTCCTACCTCAAGCAGTTCCCCGTCGACGAGGTGAAGATCGACCGTACGTTCGTGCAGGGCGTGGCCACTGACCCGGTGGACACGGCGATCGTGCAGGCGATCGTCCGTCTCGCCGACGCGATGTGCATCGAGGCCGTCGCCGAAGGAGTGGAGAACCCCGAGCAGCTGGCCGGCCTGAAAATGCTCGGCTGCCCGGTGGCCCAGGGCTACCTCCTTTCGCGACCGCTGCCGCCGGCGGAATTCCTCGACCTGATCACCTCCAGGTTCGCCCCGAGGCTCGACTCGCTTGCCGAGCAGCCACCGGAGGCGCCCCTTCGGTTGCACACTAGGCGCTTAGTCGGCTAGTCGGTTAGTCAGCCAGCTCGACCTCGGGGGCCTCGCGCTTCTTCGGCGTCCGGCGATGGCTGCGCTGCACACTGGACTCGACACGGAACCGTGCGCGGACGACACCGAGCGCAACAGCAACCGCAAGCGACACGAGCGCTGCGGCGAACGCGTACGAACCGACCGGTCCGACCTGCTGACCGATCGCGGCCAGCGCGAGGACTCCCAGACCCTCGAGCAAGACGTTCGAGGAGATGGCCGCGGCCTCGACCTGCGCCATGTGCTCGGGCGGCGTGTTGAGCGCGAACGTGGTCCTTGCCCCGACGGTCCATGTACTGCCGAGCCCGGCCACGAAGTTGGCGGGGACGAGCAGCCACCTGCTCACTCCCACACCCAGCACGACCGCACCGCCGGCGAAGCCGACTGCGAACAAGAGCGCGAGCATCAGTTGGTTCAGGACGCGGTCGAGGAACTCGCGGCGCGCGAGGAAACCGGCCATGACAGACGTCCCCAACGGGAAGGCCGCCATGAGCACCGGCAACTGCGAGCCGTGGCTGAGGCTCGCCGCGAATGTCTCGGGAACCGCGGTGGCGAATACCGTTGCCCAAACCACCGGCGTCACCAAGGCGAGGATCGGTGTCGACGCGATGATCTTCACGCCGTGGAACGGGGGCGGGCGCCGCCTCCGAGGCCGCGACGCGATCGCCGGCAAGGTCCACAACACGACGACTGCGAACAAGTAGGTGACGACGTCGAACCCGAGAGCGGCTCGCGCCGATATCAGCAACGTCACCGTGGCTCCCGCGACGAAGCCGATCACCTGGGAGGCCTGGTTCACCGAGCTGGAAAGCGCGAAGTAACTGGCCCGCACCTCGTCGTCGAGCCCGTCTACAGCCGCTCCTCCTGTGACCGACGAGGCTGCCGTGCGAATCGCGCCGAGCAACGCCGCCGCGACCAGCGCTGCGGCAGTCGTGGGAAAGACAACGACGGCCGTCGTGACTGCGGCGCCGGCCAGCGTCAACCAAACCAGCGCGGTGCGTCGCGGGGGAACGTCGAGCCAGCCGGAGAAAACCGTGCCGACCAAAAGCGACGGGAGGCTGCGCGCCGCGAAGATTCCGGCAGTCGCGACCAGCGATCCGCTCTTGTGGTACGCGAGAAGCAGCAGGGCGGCGAGCCCGACGAAGTCACCGATCTCGGAGATCGTCTGTGCGCCGAGCAGCCGGGCCGAGGTTGGGTCGCGAAGAACTGCCTGTATCCCCCGCTTGCGGAGGTGCTTGGCGCGGTAGGCGGTGTGGCTCAAACGGACGGCCCTTCGACCGGGATCCCCAGGGTCGTTAGTCGTCGCTGTCGATGACGCCGGCTGTCACTGTTATGTCGGATACGTCGACTTGTGACTCGGCTTGGCCCTTGCGGTTGCGGGCCTGCCGGGTCTTGTAGTTCCCCGGCGCGGCGTGGCGGTGGCGCGCTCCCTTTATGTCGACGTGGTCGGCCCACACATCGTCGGGCATCGCAGCTATGCCCCCGGCGATCACCTTCGCCTTTCGAATGGTGCTCGGGGCGTAAGCAATTTCGGGGACCAGGCTCAGAGTTGCCGCCGGCAGGTCGCGGTAGAAGCGCACCACCCTGTCGCGGTCGGTTAGGCGGATGATGACCGGCACCCACGACTGGTACCACGAGGTTTCGAGGAGCCCTTCGAGCACCTGGTACCCCTGGGTGGGAAGGTTCGGCGTGCTCCGCACGAGTGAAGCCCATCCCGGGCTGGTACGGGCGATGACCCCGAACATCAGCTCGACGTTCTCCTGCGCCTTGGGATCGCAGTTCGCGAGAAGGATGCCTCCAGGGCCGGTGATCTCGCCGAGTTGCGCCCGTCGTTGCTCGGTCAGGTCGCCGTAGTCGCGATACTCCTCCGGGATCCACACCTCCCGCGCGCCTGACAGCGAGTGCCAGTGCTCGGGTTCGTTGTCCACAAGAAACGCAAGGTGCGTCTCCTTGCCGTCCCACCGGAGCGCGAAGTCGAGAGGCGGGAAGATCGCCCATCCGTAACTGGAGGCTTGGCTGACGGGCGGGCAGTACTGGTGGGCACGGTGGGGCAGGAACCCTGGGACCATGTCCATGATCGGTCGAGGCATCGGCGCTTCGCGCAGATAGTGGAAGAACTCGATCTCCGGCGCGGCGAGCTCGATGGTGTTCGCCTGGCTCCCGTTTTGCTCGAGTGCATGTTGTTCAAGAGCACCCAGATCGATGGCGTCCGTCATGTCCGATCTCCCTTCGCGCCTCGTGCGCTACACCCCGTTCCGGTCTCCGCCGTCCGGCAGTCGCCGAGCCCGCTACTCCCCCCACAAGATTAGCCTTGAATGCCCCGCCCCCTCATGCCACCCCGGCTACAGCGGTTGGGCCCAACTCCACGGGTAGTCGGCATCGGCGACGGAGCGAGCGTCGGCGCTGATCGACAACGGTGCGAACGTGTCCACCATGACGGCGGTTTCCTCTGTCCTGGTCTGGTCGGCCGACGCTTCGACGCTTCCGGGCTGGGGTCCGTGGACGAAGCCGGCGGGGTGCAGCGTGATCGAACCCGCCGATATCCCCGCCCCCCGCCGGCTCATGAAGTCACCGTCGGAGTAGAACAGCACCTCGTCGGAGTCGACGTTGGCGTGGTGGTAGGGGACCTTCACTGCGCCGGGATCGAAGTCGAACAGGCGGGGGACGAAGCTGCAAACGACAAAACCAGGCCCCGCGAACGTCTGGTGCACGGGCGGCGGCTGGTGTATCCGCCCGACGATCGGCTCGAAGTCTCTGATGGAAAAAGCAAAGGGGTACGCGCAGCCATCCCACCCGACGACATCGAACGGGTGGGTGGCATGCAGGTGCCTGGCCCATCCGTGGCGAGTCCTCACCAGAACAGCCGTAGGGCCAGTGTCGGCACTTACGAGCGGACCTTCCGGCGCCCGTAGGTCGCGCTCGCAGAACGGCGCGCCTTCCTTCAGCTGTCCCGTCGGCGTCCTGTAGCGGGCGGGGATCTCGACGTGCCCGGCGGCCTCGAGCACCAGCGCGCCCAGACTTCCGCCGTCGGGGAGCACCCACCGGTGGGTCGTTGACGCCGGTATCGATACGTAGTCCCCGGCGCTCACGCGCAAAGTTCCGAACACCGATTCGAGGGTGGCGTCGCCCGACTGCACATACACCAATTCGTCACCTGCAGCGTTCCGGTAGAGGTCGCTCGACGCTGACGCTTCCACCCAGCAGATCGTCAGTGTTGCGTTGCCGAGAAGGACGTGGCGCCCGAGAACCGGGTCTCCGCCGGGGGCGAGCTTGGACGCCCGCAGGTGCCACGGCGCGAGGGGGTTGTTCGCGGTAAGCGCCGCTCGCGCGACCGAAAGCGGCTCCACCGCGGTGATCGCGCTCGGCGACCGCAGGTGGTAGAGCAGGCTCGACGCGCCCGAGAAGCCCTCCTCACCCATCAGCTCCTCGTGCAGCCGTGACCCGTCTGCTGACCGGTACCACGTGTGCCGCTTTCGCGGCACGTCACCGGTGCGGACGTAGTAAGTCATCGCCTATAGGTTGCCTCGTCGAGCCTGCTCTCGCTCGATCGCCTCGAACAGCGCCTTGAAATTCCCTTCCCCGAAGCCGCTCGCGCCCTCCCGTTGGATTATCTCGATGAACAGCGTCGGCCGGTCGGTGACGGTCTCGGTAAAGATCTGGAGCAGGTAGCCGCCGGAGTCAACGTCCACCTCGATGTCAAGTTTCTGCAACTGCCCCCAAGGCAGATCGAAACCCTTCACCCGCACCTTGGCGTCCTCGTAGTAAGTGGCCGGCATCTCGAGGAAGCGCACACCTCGCGACCTCATCGCGGCAACCGACGTGACGATGTCCGGCGTGCCGAGAGCGACGTGCTGCACACCGGGGCCGCGGTACGCCTCGAGGTATTCGGTTATCTGGCTCTTGCGCAGACCGGGTGCCGGTTCGTTGATCGGCATCACCACACCTGCGCGGTTGTGTATGACCGTCGAGCGGAGCGCCGAGTACCTGGTAGAGATCTGCTCGGCGTCGAAGTGGCGCATTTCGGTAAACCCCAGAACATCCTCGTAGAAGGCGACCCATTCGTCGAGCCGGCCCTCTTCGACGTTGCCCACGACGTGGTCGATGTAGGAGAGCCCGAATCGCCGGCCCTCGGGGCTCCCCGGAAGCCGTTCGGTGGTGAAGCCCGGTCCCCAACCCGCGTCGCCGGCCCAGTCGCTGCGATCCACGAACAGGTGCCTCGTCTCGCCGTAGGTGGCGATGGCGGCGGTCGTGACCGATCCCGCGTCGCCATTGACGCTGGTGGGCTCAGCCACGACCGTCGCTCCCTTTGCTGCCGCTGCCTTGGCAGCCACGAAAGCATCGTCGGTGCGCCAGGCCAGGTGGCGGATGCCGTCACCGTGTTGGCGGACGTGGCGGGTGATCTCGCTGTCGGGGCCGAGCCCCGCGGTCACCACGAACCGGACCTCTCCCTGCCCGAGCACGTAGGAGACCCGGTCGGGGACGCCGGTCTCGGGACCGGAGTAGGCGAGCACCTCGAAACCGAACCCCGAGCACAGCCACGCCGTGACCGCCCGGGCGTTCCCCACCCACCACTCGAGGTGGTCCCAGCCCGTGATGAGGCTGGCGACGGTGGGTGCCGGCGCGGTCTCGGTGGTTGCCATACAGACAGCGAACCGCGAGTGCGCTCATATTGCAAGATACCGCTGGAAGGCTGAGCAGATTGATCAGCAAACGGCCACTAGACTGTGCATATGATGCAGCCATACGAGCTGGATGCGGTAGACGAGCGGTTGATCGCGGCGCTTGCCCTTTTTCCGAGGGCGGGGATGCTGCAGCTCGCCCGTGAGGTCGGCGTCGCCCGGAACACCGCTCAGGCCCGCTTCGACCGTCTCGTCGAGGCCGGCGTGATCACCGGTTTCGGTCCCGACCTCGACCTTCGGCGGCTCGGGTTCGGGGTGTCCGCCTACGTGAGCCTCGAGATCGCCCAGGGGCGGGGGCCCGCCGTCGACGAGCACCTGCAGGCGATCCCCGAAGTGGTGGAGGCGTACATGACCACCGGCCCGTCCGACCTGCTGTGCCGGGTGGTCGCCCGGGACAACGACCACCTCGGCCAGGTCATAAACCTCATCCTCGAGGTGCCCGGCGTCGTCCGCACCACGACCTCGCTCATCCTCGCCACCCGGGTGGCCCGGCGGGAGCGGCACGTGATCCATGCTGATTGATTGGGCTGATTGATTGGGCCGGTTGATGGGGCCGACGCAGGGGGTACTGGACATTTCAGAAGGCAAGCCGTGAGGTACTGGACGTGACGGCCGAACGGGACCATGATCGGGGTGTGATCCCGAGCCGGTACTCACCGGTCCGCAAAGGCCCTGGCGGCAAGGTCACCGTCGAGCTTGCGGGCGACCATCCCGGCGTCACCGACCCCGACTACCGAGCCCGCCGCGACGAGCTCGCCGCGCTGGCCGCCTCGTGGCTGCCGGGGCAGCCGATCCCGACCCCCGAGTACACCGACGTCGAGCACTCGGTGTGGGCGGAGGTCAGCGCAGCGCTGGAGGAGCTGCACGAACGCCACGCGTGCACGGCTTACCTCGAAGGCAAGGACGACCTGCGGCTGCCGTCGGAACGGGTGCCGCAGCTGAGCGAGGTGACCGCCCTGCTCGAACCGCTGGCCGCCTTCCGGTATCACCCGGTCGCGGGACTGGCTCCGCTTCGCGACTTCTACGGGTCGTTCGCCGGCGGCGTGTTCTGGTCGACGCAATACCTGCGCCACCCGTCGGTGCCTCTCTACACGCCAGAGCCGGATGTCATCCACGAGGTGATCGGCCACGCCAACCAGCTCGCAGGTCCGGGGTACGCCGATCTGTACCGCATGGTTGGCGCGGCGGTGGAGCGGACCCGGAGCGAGCACGCGCTCAAGTTCCTGTCGCACGTGTTCTGGTACACGATGGAGTTCGGCGTGGTGTACGAAGGTTCCGAACTGAAGGCGTTCGGTGCCGGGATCCTGTCGTCGGTGGGGGAGACGGCGGCCTTTTCCGAGGCGGATGTCCGGCCGGTGGACTTCCTCGCGATGGGCAACGCTCTCTACGACATCACCCGTTTCCAGCCGGTGATCTACGCGTGGTCGTCGCCGGGGGAGCTGGAGGAGGGGCTGGGTCGTTTTCTGGAGAGCTACGACGATTCGACGCCGGCGAGGCTGGTCCGCCAGGCGAGCTAGCTTGCCGGACCGAGTGGCCTAGAGGCTGGTCCCGCTCCAATCGAGCAGTGGCGGCTGGGCGACCGGGGTACCGAGGCTGAGGGCGATGTCGGTGTGCTCGTCGAGGGGGATCTGGGTGGGGTCGCCGGTCCAGAGCTGTCCGTTCACGTATGCGGTCACGGTCCCGGTGTTCGAGCCGATCTGGGTCGGGGACAGAGCCTGGTTCCAGATCCCGAAGACCTGCCCGAGGAGGAAGTTCCGGGCCGAGGGCGACTCGAGGTGGACGATGCCGTCCGTGGCGTGCACGTGGATCCAGTAGAGGCAGGGGTTCGAAGTCGAGCCGCTGCCGGTTGCGAACTGACCTTTGGTGGTGTTCTCGACCAGCGCCGGCGGCACCATCCCGATGCCGAGCGGGACCGACTTGGGCACCCCGTTGATGAAGATCGACAGATGGATGTGGTGGTGGTAGACGAGCTGCTCGCCAGTGTTGCACTGGACGCCAGCGATGACCGCTCCGGTCAGCCCGGCGTTGGGGCTGGCGAGCTGGTCACCGAGCTCGAGCGGGACGTTCTCCGGCCCCAGACCCCCGAAGGCCTTGTGCCCGTTGAAGACGTAACCCACCAGGGGCTGGTGAGGGTTGGCTTTCTTGGACGTGCCGCCGCCGCTCGTAACGATGACGACGACCACCGCGACGATTACTGCCACGACCAGCGCGATGAGAAGACCGTAGAACCGCCCCTGCGACCTGGCGGGCCGCCTCTTAGGGGGGCGGCGGTTGCCGCCGCCGCGGTTTCCGGTCCGAGGCGGTGGCTTGGCTCCGCCCCTGGCGGGAACACCCGTCTGCTGCTTGGACACGAGGGCCGAGACTACTCCTGGGCGAGCCAGGCGGGGGCGCGCTCGAGGAGGTACTGGCTCACTGCGAGAGCCTTGTCGAACGTCTCGCAGAGCAGCTCCTCGCCGGCGAGCACCCTCGCCAGCGAAACCTGCTGGCGGGCGACGATGGTGATGCGCCGTTCGGCCGGATCGGTCGCAGTCGCGTAGCTGTCGATCGCGGACGACTCGAGCGGAAGCTCGATCCCGCCGACTCCGGCGAGGTCGATGGCAAGGCGAAGCAGGTCAGGACCGTTGGGCAGCGGAGGCAACGCCCACGTGAAGGTCAACGGAAAACGGAACTCGTCCGGCGGCTCCTCGCCCTCCTCCAACTCCACGACCACGTCCTCGAACGCCAGGAGAACCCGAGGGTCGACCTCGAGCGCGAGGTGCAGGTCGAGCGGGCCGTTGCAACCCTCCTCGGGATGCAGGTCGACCTCCCACGCCTGGCGCAACGAGTAGGTCTCGACGAAGTGCCTCTCGTCGTGGACATGAAAACCGTGGTCCACGGCGTGGTCTTTCAGCTCGGCTACGTACCCGGCGACGTCGATGACCGCCATTTGGTCAACCCTACCTGGCCCCACGCAGGTCCCGGCTTGGGCCTCGGCCCGGGCTTGAGCTCGGCCCCGGCCTGGGCTTGAGCCCGGCCTGGGTTGGGCGCGGGCTGAGATAGCTTCGCCTTCGTGCCCCGCCGTCCCGAACAGGTGCTGGATGTTCTCCATGATGTAGTCACCGCGGTTGCGGCGAGCCTCAAGGGACTCGACGATTGGGGCCTCGCCGGCACCCGGGACGGTCAGTACCGCAGCGACCTGGTCGCCGACCGGGCGGCCCTCGAGGTCATAGGCGCCGCGGGGTTCGGCGCGCTGTCGGAGGAGTCAGGTTTTCACGACCGGGACCGGGAGATCCTTGTGGTGCTCGACCCGGTCGACGGCTCCACCAACGCTTCCCGGGACGTGCCCTGGTGGGCGACCAGCGCATGTGCGGTCGATTCCGAGGGTCCTGTCGCAGCGGTGGTCGCCAATCAGGCGATCGGCCGGCGCTTCGAGGCGATCCGGGGCGGCGGCGCCCGGCTCGACGGCCAAACGATTACTCCCACTAATTGCGAGACGATGGGCGAGGCGATCGTCGCCCTCTCCGGTTACTCCCACCGCTGGCTCGGCTGGTCGCAGTACCGGGTGCTGGGGGCGGCGGCGCTGGATCTGTGCGCGGTGGCGTGCGGGCAGATCGACGCGTTCATCGATTGCGCCTTCCACGCGCTGGCTCCCTGGGACTACCTCGGGGGCGTGCTGGTCTGCCGCGAGTCGGGCGCGCAGGTCGTCGACGCCTTCGGCGAGGATCTACTGCTCCTCGAGTACGGACCTCGGCGGACACCCGTGGCCGCGGCAACCCCGGGGTTGCTGGAAGAGGCGGTCGCCGCCCGGCTCGGACTCGAGCATCTTGCACCGAACCTGAGCCCTGACAAATAACCGAGCCCTGACCAATAACTGAGCCCGGAAAAATAAATAGTTTGCGTTGCCCGGCGTCCCGTGGTGGGATTAAGGGCGGCAGGGAAGGACCCTGTTCGTCGGCGTTCTGCCGGAGGCGTACATGAAAGGAATGACTTGGTGTTGAGTTGCCTCGCATCGAAGCCGTCCCTCCGCGTGCGCTCTGGCGCGCCCGCGGCCTCGGCGCGACCGGCCGCTGCTTTTGCTGCTTTCTACGCAGCTAAGGGGACCTCCGAGCAGCTCGCCATGACCGTCATTGACCACAACGGCACGAAGGTGTGGCCCCTGAGCCCTAAGGACTGGTCAACTGGATAGACAGTTGAACAAAGTTCCGCAGAAGGGCTCAGAGGCCGCCGGGAAACCCGGCGGCCTCTGTCTTTTCCGGGCCAAGGCCAAGAAAGAAGTTCGAGCAGAGCAGTACTTCGAATAGCGATTCGCAGAACCCAGAAAGGAACGGGCGAAATGTTCGCCATCGACACAATCCATAGTCTCAACGAAGAGACAGAGGATCGGACCGACGGGTGGGCCGACGAATGGGCCGACGCGAGCTGCCGTGACGAGACGGGAAGCCTGACCGAGCTGTTCTTCTCCGATCAGATCCCTGACATCATCCGGGCGAAGGGACTTTGCGCTACTTGCCCGCTGGTGGACCCCTGCCTCAGTGGTGCCCTCGATCGTCGGGAGCCTTGGGGAGTGTGGGGAGGCCAGCTGTTCCTGAACGGCAAGATCCTCGCCCAGAAGCGCCGGCGAGGCCGGCCGCCCAAGAACCCCACGCCGGGGATTCAGCTCACCGCGTAGTTTTAACCCCGTGCGAGCCGGCGGGGAATCGGTGAGTTCGGGAGGGGAGACCATCCTGGTTTCGGCCTGCCTCCTCGGCGTGGAATGCAACCACCGAGGAGAAGGGCGTTCGGCGCCGGCGGTAGAAGCGCTTGCCGCCGGCGCCCGCCTCATCCCGATCTGCCCGGAGGTCGTTGGGGGGCTTCCGACGCCGCGGCCTGCCGCGGAAGTAGGCGCCGATCGCCGCGTCCGAACCGCAGCCGGCGAGGACGTGACCGAGTTCTACGAGCGAGGAGCCCGCCACGCGGTCCAAGTCGCGATCGCCGCCGGCGTGAAGCGAGCGGTCCTGAAGGCGCGATCGCCGTCCTGTGGTTGCCATCAGATCTACGACGGCACCCATCGCCATGTTCTTGTCGACGGCGAGGGCCTGACCGCAGCGGCGCTGCGCGAGGCCGGCGTTCAGGTGGTGTCCGAAGAAGACCTCTAGCATGGGAGCCCCGATACATCGGGCGCTTAGCTCAGATGGTTAGAGCACTGCGCTTACAACGCAGTGGTCGGGGGTTCGAGTCCCTCAGCGCCCACCGACACCGAAGTTGGAAACTCCATTCGAACCGGCTGCCCAACAGCAGCCACTACCCTGGATAGCGTGAGTTCTTCGGTTCCTGCCCGCTCGGAAGCTGATTTGAGTGTGGCAGAGCGCGATGCACTTGAAGCAGCTCATCGCGAGCTCCGCGCAGCGGTTAACGCGTACGAGGCGTTCCTTGGAAGGGAACTGCAGCCTGGGATACCCGTGACCGTCGTCAGGGCGGAGGAGATTCAGAGTGCTCAAGAGCGGATCGAGAGCGCTGAGCGACGGCTGTGGGATCTCCGGGAGCGCCTTCTCGGGTGGGCGCGCCCTCCGTGGGCACCTCCGGCCACGCTGGTTAGCGACTGGATCCTCGAAGACGATCCCGGTTACGACGATCAGGCCGAACTCGACCAGTAACCAATAAACTTGGATCGCGGCGAGATCTACCTCGGTCCCTTCCTCTATTCCGATCTGGCGGGCTCGAAACGACGGCCAGTGTGCGTGGTGTCAGCACCGGCCTACAACGCGGGGCCAGACGTCGTCGTGTGCATGATCACCAGCGGAGCACGGTTGACATCGCCGCGGCTTGGCGATGTGGTCGTACGGGATTGGCAAGGAGCGGGCCTCCTAAGGCCCTCAGTCGTCCGGGTCGGTCGTCTTCAAGTGATCGAACAGCGCCTCCTTTCGAGCAGACGCGGGGCGCTTGCTGCTGCTGACCTTGCCGCCGTTGACCAAGCGCTCAGAGAAGTACTCGGCATGCCGTGAACCAAGTGCCAGGCGGTCGGGGCTAATTCATTTGCACCTGGCGATAACTCGACGACTCCCTGCAGCCAGTGAAGCAAGTCCTCTGAGTTCGAAATAACGACAACGCAGTACCACAACTCAACGTCTGGCTACTTGCCATACGTCACTTGAACAGTGCTTGCGGAGTTGCCTGCCGGACCAGGCTGCCAACTTCCGGTCAACGCCGTCCAGGTCCAGTTGCCGAAAGTCACCGCTGCGATGTGGTACTCCCAGGCGTGCGCCACCGCCCAAGAAGCGACCTGCCATCCGGTCTTGAGACTCAGCGGTACGCCCAACATCGGAGATCCGAGCTCGTGGGTTGCGGCTGCGTCGAGCGCTGCCGGGTTAGGCACACCTCCGGTGAATGTCGACAGCTCGCAGGAGAAAGTCGCCGGTTGCTCTCCGGTCAGCGCGATTGCAAGCGCGCGAGCCTCCGCCTCCCACCTTTCGTACGCCGTGGGCGCCGCGCTCAGCTGCACGGTCTGCGCGGCCTCGGTGACGGGGATCGTTGACCACCCGGCGACCTGCACCAGCCGGCGGTAGAACGCCGTCGTCGCGTACACCGAATCGAGGAGTTGCGCACGGGTACCCCAACCCTGCGACGGCCGCTGCTGGAAGAGCCCAACTGAGTCCAGGTCGCCATACGTCAAGTCGGTGAGCTTTGACTCTTGAAGGCTGGTTGCCAGGGCGACCGTGACCGCGTGATCAGGAAGCCCCATCTTCAGGGCAACGGCAGCGATGATCGCCGCGTTCTGGGCCTGCTCGGGCGAGAGCCTGAATGCTTGTCTGCCGGCGCCAGACGGAACCGTGCATCCCGAGCTGACCGCTTTGTTGCCGGAGTAAAGCTGCGTCCACGCGATCCACCCGGCCAACGTGGAAACCAGCAGCACGGCGACCGCCATCCTCCTTCTTCCGCGACGACCCTTGCGCCGGCCTCGTCTCGGCTTGACGTGCTGACGGGCGTACGGGCGGGAAGGGGTGGACCTCGCGGTTCTGACGGCTGTGGGCACAGGAGGGAGTGGGGGCTCAGGCGTGTCATCACGCCGACGGGCGCTTCCATACTTATTGACTCGATGCCGAGATGGGCGGCACCCGCTGCCCCGTTGGGCCACGCCCGATCCGTGCGCAACGGGAGCGAGGTGGCAACTGGCGCTAGCCGATCGAGCTCGTCGAACCGGTACTGCCGGTGGATCGGCTTCCAGCGGGACCGGGGGCTCCGCCAGGGGGTGGGCCGGTGGGCCGCTCGAGAGACTAGTTGCTCGCGTGCAGCTTCTCGATCGTGGGAGTCGATGCCGACGGGTCAGTACTGAACGTCACCGCGTCACCCACCGCCAGATGAGAACGTCACGCTGCTCGACCCGACGGCGCTAGCGGTGTCGCTGCTCGGGAGGGCGTGGTACGCGGGCGGCTGAGACGGCGTGGTCGAGCTGGCCGTGAGCAACGACGATGTGCCCGGACACCCGCACAGGCCTTCTCCGCCAAAGAAACCTTCTCGGCGATCAGCGCACAGTCAGCACCGGAGTAGATGCCGGCGTCGAAACCCGAGGTGGCCTCGAGCAGACGATCGACTGCATCGATAATCCGTGCCGACATTCCACCTCCCCACAGGGCGCGCAACGAGAGAACTCGTTTTCAGAGGGGGAGGCCATCAACGCCCGGCCTCGAGGCGTCACCATAGCACTAGCGAACAGATGTTCGGCGTGTCAAGCGCCGACCGCGGGAATTTTGTCCGAAGGTTCAAGGTCCCGCGCTGGGCGGACGCCGTGGTGCTAACTCTCTTCGCAACAAACCGAAGGAGGAGACTGCATGCACGTTCGCGTAACGATCGTCACCGGAGCCACCGACATCGACGGCGGCATCAAACATATGAAGAACGAGGTCATCCCTGGAGTGCGGCAGCAGAAGGGATTCCGCGGGCTCAGCGTCAGCGGCGACCGGGCGAAGGGTGTCGTCAATATCCTGAGTCAATGGGAAACCGAGGCGGACATGGATGCGAGCGAGAGCGCGATCGACAAGATCCGCCAGCAGGCCGCCAACGTCTTCGGAGGCACGTACACCGTCGAGCGTTACGAGCAGTTGGCAGCGGACGTGAAGGCGCCTGGGCCGACTGTGGGGTCGAAGCTTCACATTCGTGAGATCAAGATGGATCCGGCGAAGATCGACGAGAACCTGGAGTTCTTCAAGCAGGTGATCGTTCCGGAGTTGAAGAGCAGCGAGGGCTTCCTGTCCATGCGCAACCTGATGAACCGCAGCACCGGTGAGGGTCGGGTGGGCACGATCTGGAAAGATCAGGCGTGCCTGGACGCCCAGCTTGCGCAAACCGAGCAGCGCAGGTCGCGCGCTGCAGAGCGGGGAGTGACGTTCGGTCAGGACCGCATCGCCGACGTCCTGCTCGTTGCGCTGGACTAGCGCGTACCAACTCTACGCCGGCAGGAGAACCGCTGCCTCCGGCGTCACGACGTAAAAGGTGAAACTCTCCTCCAGGTAGAGATTCACGCGTGTGCCATCGTGCGAGTCGTAGCCAAGAGAGAGATCCTGGCCTGATTCGAGTCTGAAGTCGCCGCCACGAAGGCTTACTACGACTGCCCCGTTGACGCCGGGGGACCAGACGATCGGGCCGTCGAGGATCTTGGCGAGATGCTCGAACAACGGGTACCCGCCATGCTCGGCTGTTTCGGCTACCAAGCGGTACTGGTCGGGGCCAAGCGCGAGACCATAGGGTCCGCCGACGCCACTTTGGAGCAACAGCTGCACCGCACCCGCGACGCGTGCGGGATAGGCCTCTCCGCTCTTTCCCAACGGGCTGGCCTGGTGGGGTGAAGAGTCGGCGATGCCCTTCATGACGTCTTGCCATCCGTGGAAGACCGCCTTGTTTTCTGCAACTGCGATCTGTCGCGCTGCACGATCCAGAGCGGCGAGGTCGACGTCTCGAGCCCCGCGGTCAATGTCCTGGATCTCGGAAAAAGCGACGTCGAAGTCGGCTCTGAGCTCGACTAGGGGAAGGACCCTTCGTTGCTTTGCAGCGACGCCGTCGGCAGGTGAGGAGGTCAAAGGAGTAGCCCGCCCCAGGTTGACTGCCGAGTGCTCCCAACCGAGTGGCCCTGAGAAGTCGACCAACTTACGTGCGGCTAGTCCGACCATTGAGCGTTGTTTGGCTTCGTCGTCGAGGAGGCCCCAGCCCTCGTCGCTTATGGGCGCCAGGGAACGTAGTAAGTGGTTCAAGATCTTGCTCCTTTAAGACCGCCGATTCTCAGAGAGCCTTCCGTGTAGCCGGTCGCGTCGGACACGGGAACGGTGACTTCTACGACGGAGCCCGACGAGTCAGGGGGATTCTCGAGCAGGTCGGCTGTGGGTACGAAGAAGAGGTTGCCGGTAACAGCAGTCGAGAAATCCAGGACACGGTCGTAGTTGCCTTCGGGGCGCCCGATGAACATGTTCTCCAGCATCTGCTCGATCACACGAGGTGTGCGGGCGTACCCGATGAAGTAGGTGCCGAATTCTTCGGCGCCGACTCGGCCGAATGGCATGTTGAAACGAACGATCTGGTGCTCGGTGCCGTCTTCATCCACGATCGTGTTGAGCGCAACGTGCGAGTTCGAAGGCTTGACGTCGTCGGACATCTCGATGTCCGAGAGCTTTGTCCTTCCGAATACCCGTTCTTGCTCCTCGACAGGGAGCGCATCCCATGACTTCAGGTCGTGGAGATACTTCTGCACGATTACGTAACTGCCGCCTCGAAAGTCAGGTTCCTCGTCGCCGATTCGGACCGCCTCGACAGCCGGGCCGCCGGATGGGTTCTCGGTGCCGTCGACAAATCCCAGGATGTCCCGAAGGTCAAAGGACCGGAACCCATGCACCTCATCTATCACCCGTGCGAGTCCGGACAGTCGTTGTGCGATCCGCTGCGCCAACTCAAAGCACAGGTCGAAACGGCGCGCCCTGATGTGGAAGAGCAAATCGCCGGGGGTCGACACCGCGGTGTGCTTGGCGCCGACGAGAGGGATGAACGGGTGGAGACCCGCAGGGCGCGCCGGGCCGTAGAGTTCGTCCCAGACCCTCGCTCCGATGCCGACTATGCACACCAGGCCGTTCTCCGGAGAGCGAAACCCCACCGCCCGGGTCAAACCGCCGACATCTGCGAGGACATTCCGGACTTCGGTCTGCGAACCGGGTTCCATGGTCAGTACGAGGAAAATCGCAGCCTCGGTGATGGGTGCGAGGACCTCTTGGGGCTCGGGCGCTTCCATGCGCCGCCCAGCGTAGGAGGGCTAGCCGGCCTACCGCCTCGGAATCACCCCAAATTCGACCTTCAGATCACCCTTCGGGCTCCGCCGGTCTCGAGGATCTCGATGAGCCGGACCTCCCTTGCGGTGAGTTCGTTGAACAGTTTCGCTTCTTCGGGGCTGAAGGGATAAAGGAGACGCCGCTTGACCATTCGGTCGAGCGTGTCCCTCAACGACGCGAGTTCTTTGTTCAAGCCTGTCGCAGGCTGCACTGCTCGCACCGCGGCACCCCTCCTGCCGTAGCTCGATACTTATGTCAATCATGGTTCGTCTTCGGACGATCGGCCATAGCCCAATCTGCTCATTACCGAGAAGTAGTGATCAAGCGGCTGTTTTGATACATCTCGCGACTTCGTCGCGGGTCCTTACAGCCAGTACCGCGACGTCGATTCGTATGCCATGCGGGCAAAATCGCTCACCGGCATCACGGCAAGGTCGCGATTGAGAACCTCAACGGTGACGAGGCCCGCCCACCCGCGGTCGAGGAGCGCCGACGCGAACCGTTCGAGGTCGAAGATTCCATCGCCGGGCATGGTTCGGCGGTTCATGGTCTCGTCCATGCCGTCATCAGAAATGGCAGGCAACGCGTCGGCGAACTGGACGTAGGCGAGCAGTTCCAATGGCACGTGCTCCAGGTCCTCCCACGTGCTGTCTCCGGAGAAAAAGTGCCACGTGTCGATGAGGAGTCCTGCTAGGTCCCCGCCGAGCGCAGTGACGATGTCCAGACCATCCCGGATCGATGTCACCGATCCAAGAGGGCTGAATTCAACTGCCATTCGTGCGCCGGCGTCGGCAAACATCTCGGCGCAGCGCCTGATGGTTGTCATGGTGTCGTTGTTCATCGCCGCGGCGAACACGGTTAGCACCCACGGCGCTCCGACGGACGCTGCCTTGCTTGCAAGCAGTTCAGCGGACGCGATCGTGGCCGGTCCGTTGTTGCTGACGACGAGAGCCATCAGCTCGTGGCAACGTTGCGCTCGGGACGAGATCTCCGTGGCGGCGCGTTCGTCGACCAGCTCTGCACCGATGCCGACGCTAGAGAATCCGGCTTCGCCGGCCGCATCAACCACGGTCACAAGGTCGGCTTGCCACCGCCGGTCACAGGTCAAACCGAGTTCGACCGGCACCTCGCGCTTCAGCCGACCATCCGGCTGACGTCGACGACAGCTCGCTGGTGGGTGCCCCGGCTGACCGATCCCCGAGGTCCTTCGACCTCAACCTGGAAGTTCAGGCGCCGCTTTTCAATCGATGCAAGCCGGCACCGGATTAGGAACTGTTCGCCCTCGTACACCCCCGCGTCGTGGCTAACACATACATGGGTACCAACGGTCGTTTCGCCCTCACTCAGATGCGGAGTCGCAGCAAGAAGGCAGCAGCCCTCGATCAGGCCGACCATGGTCGGGGTCGAAAGAACCACCACGGGAAGGTGCGGCGCCGACATCTCTTTCGTCACCGTGTGGTGAACCTCGTTGGAAATCCCCGGCAGCAACGATTCCTTCACGGCGGGCATTCTTCCAGGGATCGATGCGACCATGAGTGATACGGCGATCACTCCGAATGGGAGCCCACACCTCCTTGATACTTGGCCATGAGGTTTGTCCGATTGGACATATTCGCGTCCGGACTTTCCGGCCGCGTAGCTAGGTTGCGGACAGGCACGGTTTGGCCTGAAGGAAAAGGGGACCGACATGATCAGCAGATGGCCGCGCGCCATTCCCATCGCCGCGACGATGAGTTTGATCGGGCTCACTATTATTAGTGGAGCGTCCGTGACTGCCTCCGCTGCGTCAAAGTTCACTGTCGTCGCGAGTGGTCTTGACAACCCTCGCGGTCTAGCGATCGGAGACGAGGGGAAGATCTTCGTCGCTGAGGCCGGCACAGGTGGACCGAACTGCATATCTCCAGGACCGGGCAACTCATTGTGCCCCGGACTGACCAGCGCCATCAGCGTCATAAGCAGGAATGGCAACCATCACCGCGTCGTGTCCGGCTTCATCTCGATATCTGATCCCGGCGGGATAGGAGCCACCGGGCTCGACGGAGTGTCGGTCGATCCGAACGGTGGCTTGTACGGCATCATCACATCGTGTCCTCAGCAGGTTGCCCAGATCCCTGCCGGATCCTTCCCCGACCCCCTCACTGATGCCTTCGAAGCTCAAGCCGGGCAAGAGATCAAGGTGACCAGTCACGGCAAGTTCGACACCGTTGCACCGGTCGGAAGAGTCGACTGGGAATGGGCCCAGGACCACGTCAGCCTGGTTCCCGATCAGTTCCCCGACTGCAACCCCTACGGCATACTGGCCCAGAAGAACGGTCAGTGGGTTGTCGACGCTGCTTCCAACACGATTGACCACGTCGAGAACGGCCGGGTCGACGTCGAGAAGTTCGTGCCCAACCCGCAATCGTCGGATGCAGTACCGACCTGCATCGCCCAGGGTCCAGACGGTGCGCTGTACGTGAGCCAACTGACCGGAGGAGGGAACCCTGCGGGATCGTCGAACGTGTGGAGATTCGATCCTCGAAGCGAGGACCTTGACGTTTGGGCGTCGGGACTGACTGCGGTGACCGGTTGTGGTTTCGGTCCCAATGGACAGTTCTACGCCACCGAGTTCTCCCAGCAGCCGTTCGAGAACTTCGCGCCATCGACTGGTGCTCTAGTCCGCGTCCCACCCCATAGCTCGTCCCCGGTCGTGGTCGCGGATGGTCTCAGCTTCCCCAACGGGTTTGCAGCGAGCGGCAACTCGATCTACGTCTCGAACTGGAGTGTCTGTCCCGGTTCGCCTCCGCAACACGGGCCCTGCGCGAGCCACCCCGGAGAGGTCGTAAGGATCACCGTCAACAAGCAGCAGGGCAACGAGGACGACGACGACTAAGACGACTGAGTAGGGCGCCCCCGGCACGACTCGAACGTGCGACGCACGGTTTAGGAAACCGACGCTCTATCCTCTGAGCTACGGGGGCTGGGTCTTAAAAACCCCTGGTGAAAGGGGGTTTTTGAGACTCTGGTCGCCGTCACAGTATCTCATTCCGTCTCTCATTCGCCTCGCGGAGGGGCCGGAATTCGTGTCTCATTCAAGGAACCGTCCAGTGAAGAACTCGCCGACTGGGGAGATCAACCACCCGAACGAACTCCGAGTGCTCCCATGGAAGTGGGGCCGGTCGCGGACCTCGATGTATGCCGCAGTCACCCACCGGCCGGCAGCGGTGGGGATCGCACCTTGGTGGCCCAACTCGCCGCGCCATTGAACGCGGCGATCAGGCCTGGCATTCGGGCTGTGGGAGCGCTCGGCCGGGTCAGGCAACAAATAGTACACTTCAGCCCTTTCCAGTTGTACAATAGTCTGATGGACGTGGCCGTAAGTGACCTCAGAGCACATTTGAGCGAGTGGCTAGAACGAGCCAGAGAGGGCGAAGAAGTTGTCGTCACCGATCGGGGAGTCCCTGTCGCTCGACTGTTGGGCATCAATGCCTCGGCGACCCTGGAGCGCTTGGTGGCGGAGGGGGTGATCGGTCGCCCAGAACGCACTCAAAGAATGACAGCGTCTGGGCGATCACGTCCTCGTCCTCGCCATTCGGTCTCAGCACGCGTAAGCGAACAGCGGCGTTAAGGCTGTGCCGCTCGTCTACTTCGATTCAAGCGCCTTGGTGAAGCTTGTGGTCGAGGAAGCCGGCAGCGACTTGGCGGCTGATATGTGGGACGGTTGCGACGCCGCCCTTTCCAGCCGCCTCGCCTATCCCGAGGTTCGGGCAGCACTCGCGGCCGCTGGTCGCAACCATGACCTCGACGAGGACGACCTAGCCACAGCCGAAGCGGCCTGGGAGGAATACTGGACGGCTACCCGGCCGGTCGAGCTGTCCCCAATAGTTGAGCGTCGGGCCGGGGAGTTGGCCCGCCGCCACGCACTGAGAGGGGCCGACGCTGTGCACCTCGCAAGTGCGATAGCCATTGGGGATCCCGAACTGGTCGTCGCCGTGTGGGACCAGCGACTTCACGCCGGTGCGCGCTCAGCACGTCTTCGCGTGGCGCCCCTCGAACTGAGCTCGTAGGTCACGGGGTGGAAAGAGAGAAGCCACGTGGGTGCTCTAGACCCGTTATGGCCGGCACCTACGCAACCAGCTTGATCACGCCACCCCACCACTCCAGAACTGGATCGAAGGCCCATCCACTCAGCGGGTCCGATTCGATCTCATGCGGCGAGTTTCCCGCGATTTTTGGGCAGGGATCGCGTCTAGCTCGCGTCTAGAACTGAAACCAACTCACAGGGTCTGGATCTCTCCCGTCACACTCGCAAGGCCACTTGACCAGGTGTCGACAACTCCACCGTCCGATCAGACCGACGCAAGTCACTGCAAAACTGATTGCACCGTGTCGTTCTTTCGCCGGCTCGCTCGCCCTAACGCTTTTGAACGCGCTTGACATGCTGGACAGGGTGCGGGCTCGCATTGCGATACGTACGAACGTGCCTGCGCGACTGTCTCCCTATAACGAGAAGGGCTTGGTCGGTTGGGGAGCAGTAACTCATATTCAATCCACCCGTCATCAACCATGCGTCGACGCTACTTGCCGTTCGGTCCGGTGGTCTGGGAACGGTTGCACAGTTAACGTGCAATTAATCACCTACACCGACGTGATCGTCGAGATGGGTAACGAGGCCCTTCCACTAAGCCTGCAACCATCTAGCTCAATCGACCGACAGCGCCCTTGCAGGGTCTTAGGCTCAGACCAATGACCGACGCTGACTGGGAACGGACCCTGGAGGATCTGGCGACCAGGCGCAGCCGAGCCGAGGCCATGGGTGGTCCAGAGAGGCTGGCGCGCCACCGTAACGGAGGCAAGCTCGATGCTCGCGCTCGAGTTGAGGCCCTTCTTGATGCCGGCTCGTTCTTTGAGCTCGGCCGGCTGGTTGGTGACGTCCCTGCCGATGGAGTGATCACAGGATGGGGCCGTATCCAAGGTCGGTCCGTGGTCGTAGTGGCGGAGGACTTCACCACGGTGGCCGGATCCATCGGGCGGGGGAGCCACAGCAAGCGGATCCGTGCAGCCGACCTGGCGCTGCAGGAGTCGATTCCATTGATCATGCTCCTCGAAGGCGCCGGGTACAGGCCAGGCGAAAGCCCCGGAGGCAAGAGCCCCGTTGACCTCAACCTGCAAGCAAAGTGCAGCGGCGAGGTCCCCCTGGTCACCGGCGTGCTCGGGGCATCCGCGGGTCACGGCGCGTTAGTTGCTCCCATGTCTGACTTCACCGTGATGACGAGTCAGGCAGCCATCTTCACCGCCGGCCCGCCGGTGGTCAGAGAATCTATGGGTGCAGAGATCTCCAAAGAGGAGCTCGGCGGCCCTTCGGTAGCACTGGGCAGTGGTTTGATCCACAATCTGGCCCGGGACGACAGCGACGCGTTAGCCCAGATCCGGACGTACCTCTCGTTTTTCCCGTCGAGCGCCTGGAGCTACCCGCCTTCGGAGCCGAGGGCTGAAGGCGAAGAGTCTCCGATCGAGGAACTCGTCCGCCACATTCCGCGTGACGGTCGGCGAGGCTACGACATGCGCAAGGTGATCGAGCTGGTCGCCGACGAGCGGAACTGGTTCGAGGTGCAGCCTCACTACGGCAAGGCCATCGTGACGGCTCTCGCAAGGCTGGATGGCCACCCGGTTGCGATCGTGGCCAACCAGCCTCAGGTCATGGCGGGTTCTGTCGACGCCGACGCTGCGGACAAGGCCGCGCACTTCATCACGGTCGCGGACTCGTTCCACCTGCCGCTGATATTTCTCTCCGACAACCCGGGCATGCTCCCCGGGCAGAAATCCGAAGCGGATGGGGTCCTGCGGAGCGGCGCGCGGATGTACGCAGCTCAGGCTCAGGCAACGACCGTCAAGATCAACATCACCATGCGAAAGGCGTACGGGTTCGGGTCGATGGTCATGGCCATGGCGAGCTTCGAACGGCAATCCGGCATTTTCGGTTTCCCCGGCGCGACGCTGGGTGCGATGGGAGCGTCGGCCATGAGCCGCGCGACCGGGGCGGGCGACGAGACGGCCCGACAGCTCAGGCAGCTTGAAGATGAGGCCTCCTACAACTCAGCCAAGTGGTTGGGCTTCGACGAACTGATCGATCCGCGGGATACCCGCCGTGTTCTCCTGACGGTAATGGGCCATTCGCTGAACCGCCGTCAGAAGCCTCCAGCCCCCGTGCTGCGCAAGGCCATCACTCCTTGACCATCAGACGCCGACGGGTGGAAGTACTACGACCCGCGATTCAAGGACGCCAAAATACGAGGCGAGATTATCTTGCATGATTTCTGTGTCTCATTCCCTGTCTCATCTGAGGCGTACTCGTTCTTGTTGGATGGCACCAGATGGAAAACAGGGGAGACGGAACGTGCTTGAGTCGTACACGTTCGCCCGGGTTGAACAGGTGTTCCCCGCTTTAGGAAACCGACGCTGGTGAAGTGGTAGTTCCACCGCGGCATGTTCTGGAAGTAAGGCCAGGAAGGCGAACACTTCCTCGATGGGGTCGTTGATGTCGATAGTGGTGGACAACTCGATCACGGCTGTTATTCCTTTGTGTTCGGGTCCGTTTCGAGGGCGACTCGTCGGGCCAGGGCTTCTCCGGAGGGCAGACCTAGCCGTGCGCGAGTTTCTCGGGACACCCTCCTGGGCAAACTGTTCAACGCCCAGGCCAAAGGTTCCCCTCGGCTTCCTGCTCCCGTCGGTACAACCGCCCGACCCCCGACCGTCTTTGTACCACCTTGTTTGTAACAACGACGTAACGGCCTGGCCATCGCGCGCGGCAGCGTGCGGATGTTCACACGCCGGAAACCAACTGGGGCACCGCGTCGTGGATCCTTAACCGCTTGGAGGTCGCGCCCGTGCCCGTGGCGCGTTCGAGGATGCGCCTTGAGAGCTACGCGAACCATGGCTATTGGGACGAGATGGTCCACGAGGGCCGTCCCCGGACCGGCTGCGCCGGTGTTCTCGGCCACCTGACGGCCCTCGGGGACGAGCTAGTCGAGCGGCAGCGCGCCGCCGAGGCCGCCCTTCGCGCCATGGGTGTGACCTTCACGATCTACTCCGATGCCGGCAACATCGACCGGCCCTGGCCATTCGACGTGATCCCGCGGGTGATCACGACCCAGGAGTGGCACTCCATCTCGGTCGGGCTGATTCAGCGCCTCACCGCCATCAACCTGTTCCTCGAGGACGTTTACGGGGACCAGAAGATCGTCCACGACCGAGTGGTGCCGCGCGCCCTGCTCGAGAGCGCTTCCAACTTCCGGGCCGAGTGCCGGGAGGTCAGACCCGTCCACGGGCTGTGGGCCCACATCTCGGGGACCGACCTGGTGCGCGACAGCGGCGGCACCTTGTATGTACTTGAGGACAACCTCCGGGTTCCGTCGGGCGTCTCGTACATGCTCGAGAACCGGATGGTGACGAAGCGGGTTTTCGCCGACCTGTTTCGGGATCTGGACATCTACCCGGTCGACTCCTACCCGCACCGTCTGCTCGGTCTCCTGGCCTCGCTGTCTCCTCGACCGGGCCAGGAACCGTGCATCTGCGTGCTGACGCCGGGCGTCTACAACTCGGCGTACTTCGAGCACGTGATCCTGGCCCAGGAGATGGGGGCGCACCTGGTCGAGGGGCAGGACCTGGTCGTGGGAGACGACGACTGCGTCTACATGCTGGCCGTCAGGGGCCCGGTCCGTGTCGACGTGATCTACCGGCGGGTGGACGACCTGTTCCTCGACCCCGAGGCATTCCGCTCCGACTCGGTCCTGGGCGTGCCCGGGCTCCTGCGAGCCTGGCGGGCCGGGAAGGTGGCGCTGGCGAACGCTCCGGGCACCGGGATAGCTGACGACAAGGCGATATACGCCTTCATGCCGGAAATTATTAGGTATTACCTGTCCGAGGAGCCGAAGCTGGCCAACGTGCCGACCTACGTGTGCTTCGACCCGCTCCAGCGCCGCCACGTCCTGTCCCACCTCAATGAGCTGGTGATCAAGCCGACCAACGAGTCCGGCGGCCGCGGGATCTTCATCGGGTCTTTCGCGTCGCGGTCCGAGATTGCGCAAATGCGGGCGCGCATCCAGGCCGACCCCCGCAACTTCGTGGCCCAGCCGATCTTGCAGCTCTCCACTGCCCCCACCTTGTGCGACGGGAAGGTGGTCCCGCGGCATCTCGACCTCCGACCGTTTATCCTCTCCGGGCAGCGTCCTTACGTTACCCAGGGTGGGCTGACCCGCGTTGCCCTCCGCGAGGGGTCGATCGTGGTCAACAGTTCTCAAGGCGGAGGGAGCAAGGACACCTGGGTCGTCGAGCCGATGGCGACGAATCGTGCGAGCCAGTCCCAGAGCCAGCAGCAGTGAGCCAGCAGCGGTGAGACAGAGAACCAAAGGAGGACCCGGGGTGTTGCTGTCGCGATTGGCTGAGTGTGTCTACTGGGCCGGGCGGTACCTCGAGCGCAGCGAGGCTGGCGCCCGCCTCGTGAAGGTGCACACCGAGCTTTTCCTCGACCTGCCGCGCTCGGCCGGCGTGACGTGGACGCCGCTGCTCGCCGTCACCGGGAGCGGGGACCGCTATGCCGTCCGCCACGCCGACGCCAGCGAGGACGACGTGGTGAGCTACCTAGTTGTGGACGCCGACAATCCCGGGTCCATTGTGACCTCAGTCGCGATGGCGAGACACAACATGCGCGTCACACGGGGGGTGTTCCCCCGCCAGGCGTGGGAGGAGGTCAACGATCTCCATCTTTGGATGCTGGACACCTGCTCACGGGCGGTGGACCGCCGGACCCGCCTGGCCTGGACCGACCAGGTGATCCGCCGTTGCCAGCTGCTGGCGGGGGTGATCTCAGGGACGATGACCCACGACGCCAGCTACTCGTTTCTCGAGGTTGGTCGTCTCGTCGAGCGGGCCGACATGACGACCCGGGTCCTCGACGTGCAGGCCGAGGTGCTGATGAGCCGCCGGGACGACGACCCCTACGCGGATGTGACGTGGATGAGCGTGCTGCGGTCGGTGGCCGCGGCCCAGTCCTTCAGGGCTCGGGTACCGGGCGGCGCCTCCGGGCCTGCGGCTCTGCGATTCTTGATCAGCGACTCCCAGTTCCCGCGCTCGGTCGAGCACTGCCTCATCGAGGTCTCGAGGGCGCTCATCGAATTGCCCAACCACGACAAACCCATGGCCGCCTGCGCTTGGGTCCAGGCCATGCTTGAGGACGTAGACGTTGGCGACCTCGACGGCCCAGCCCTCCACCACTTCGTGGACGACCTGCAGAAGGGCATCGGCCGGGTCCACGATCTGGTAGCCGAGTCCTACTTCCCGCTCGCCTCGACCGACCCTGGCGTCCTTGCCGTCCGCTGACCCTCCCGCCGCGACGTGATCAAGGTCGCCATCGAGCACCGCACGGCGTACCGCTTCGACCGGCGGGTGCGTCTCTCCCCCCACCTGATCCGGCTGCGTCCGGCGCCCAACTGCCGGACACCCGTGCTCTCCTACTCACTCGACGTCCTCCCGCGGCCGCACTTCCGCAACTGGCAGCAGGACCCGTTCGGGAACTTCGTGGCCCACGTCGTGTTCCCGGAACCGGTGACGGACCTGGCGGTCACGGTGGGGCTGGTGGCCGACATGACGACCATCAACCCCTTCGACTTCTTCCTCGACGAGGCGGCCGAGCGCTTCCCGTTCGGGTACCCGGCCGGGCTGGGCCGGGACCTGGCGCCGTACCTGGCTGTGGACGCCGCCGGTCCGCTGCTGCAAGCGTGGGTGGCCGACGCCCGGCAGACCACGGGCGTAGGGCTACGGACGGTAGATGCCCTGGTCCTGCTCAACCAGCGCCTGAAGAACGACGTGGCGTACACGGTGCGGATGGAGCCGGGAATCCAGGAGCCCGACATCACCCTGGAAAAGGCGCTCGGGTCGTGCCGCGACACCGCCTGGCTCCTGGTTCAGATCCTGCGCCACCTTGGGGTGGCGGCGCGCTTCGTGTCGGGGTACCTGGTGCAGCTGGCCCTCGACCGGCCGCCGCTCGATGGCCCACCGGGCCCGGCCGCCGACTTCACCGACCTTCACGCCTGGGCCGAGGCCTATGTCCCGGGCGCCGGGTGGATCGGGCTGGACCCGACGTCGGGCCTAGTGGCGAGCGAGGGCCACCTCCCCCTCGCGTGCACGCCGGAGCCCGAGAGCGCGGCGCCGATCACAGGCTCCACCGAACCATGCGAGGTGGCCTTCGAGTTCACCAACAGCGTCCGCCGGGTCCACGAGGACCCCCGGGTCACCCTTCCGTACCGCGACGACCAGTGGGCCGCCATCGACGCGCTCGGCCACTTCGTTGACGACGATCTGCTGCGGACCGACGCCCGCCTCACCATGGGGGGAGAGCCGACCTTCGTATCGGTCGACGACATGGAGGCGCTGGAGTGGACATTCGCCGCTGACGGAGCCGACAAGCGGGCCAAGGCCTGGGAGCTGGCCGAACGGCTGCGCGGCCGCTTCGCCCCCTCGGGCCTCATCCAGCACTGCCAGGGCAAGAGCTACCCGGGGGAGGTGCTGCCGCGCTGGCAAATCGACGTCTGCTGGCTCGGCGACGGCACGCCGCTGTGGCGGGACGCGGCGCGCCTGGCCGATCCCGCCCGACCCGGGGACAGCGAGCCGGAGGAGGCCCGGGAGCTGGCACTCGGCATCGCCCGGCGCCTGGGGATCCGAGACGAGTTCTGCCTGCCGGTGTACGAGGATCCGGTCGCGCGCCTGGCCGGAGAGGCGGCCCTCCCCCCGGGCCTGCCGCCGCCCGGCGACGAGCGGGCCGCCCTGCTGGCCGATCTGGCGGGGGACGGGGCCGAACCGGTGGGGTGGGTCGTACCGGTCCATCGCCACCACGATGGGGTCGGGGGATGGGCCACTAGCCGGTGGGAGACCCGCCGGGGGCAGCTGTTTCTCGTTCCCGGGGACTCCCCGATAGGGCTGCGTCTCCCGCTGGGGTCGCTGGTGTGGTCCCCGGCGCACCCGGACCCGGACCGCTCCCTCTTTGACCCCCGAAAGCCGCCGCGTGCGGACCGGACGCCCACCGGGCCGGCGCGGGTGGTGCCCGCCCGGGACGCCCCGCCTACGGCGCTGTGCGTCGAAGTTCGGCAGGGGCGGCTGCACGTGTTCCTCCCGCCGCTGACCGACCTGGCCGACGCCGTCGAGCTAGTGGCGGTTGTCGAAGAGGCGGTGGCCGCGTACGGCCGGCCCGTGGTCGTCGAGGGATACCCGCTGCCGGCCGACCCGCATCTCTGCCGCCTCAGCGTCACCCCCGACCCTGGGGTCATCGAGGTCAACGTGCATCCGGCGGCCTCCTGGCCAGCGCTGGTCGCTAGCGTCACCGGCCTGTATGAGGAGGCCCGGGCGGTGCGCCTCGGCACCGAAAAGTTCTCGCTCGACGGCACCCACAGCGGGACGGGCGGGGGATGTCACATCACCCTCGGCGGGCCCACCCCGGCCGACAGCCCGCTACTGCGCCGGCCGGACCTGCTGCGCAGCCTTGTGACGTACTGGCAGCATCACCCGGCGCTGTCCTATCTCTTCTCTGGGCGCTTCGTTGGCCAGTTCAGCCAGGCGCCCCGGGTCGACGAGGCCAGCCACGCCGCGCTCGACGAGCTCGAGATCGCGTTCGCCGAGCTGGACCGGCTCGGTGCGGACGCCCCACCGTGGCTGGTCGACCGGCTGCTGCGCCACCTACTGGTTGACGTGAGCGGCAACACACACCGGGCTGAGTTCTGCATCGACAAGCTGTTCGATCCCAACACCGAACGAGGCCGGCTCGGGCTGGTCGAGCTGCGCGGCTTCGAGATGCCACCCCATCCCCGAATGGCGCTGGTCCAGGCCCTGCTGGTACGGGCGCTGGTGGCGCGCTGCTGGCAGCAGCCCTACCGCGGGCGGCTAATCCGGTGGGGAACGGAGTTGCACGACCGCTTCCTTCTACCGTGGTTCATCGAGGCCGACATCACCGAGGTGGTGGACGATCTCCGGGAGCACGGCTACCAGTTTCACCGCAGCTGGCTCGAGCCGTTCTTCGAGTTCCGCTTCCCCCGGATCGGCGCCGTCGACGTCGGTGGCGTCGGTATCGAGCTGCGGGCGGCTATCGAGCCGTGGCCGGTTTTGGGGGACGAGGTGACCGCGGTCGGCACGGCGCGCGCCGTCGACTCGTCGATGGAGCGGCTGCAGGTACTCGTCGAGGGAGCCAGGGAAGGCCGCCACGTTCTGGCGTGCAACGGCGTGCGTGTGCCGCTCCATCCAACCGGGGACTCCGCCGTCTCAGTGGCCGGGATCCGCTACCGCGCCTGGCAGCCCCCGTCTTGCCTGCATCCCACCATCGGAGTGCACACCCCCCTGGTGTTCGACCTCGTCGACGAGCGGAACGGCCTGGCGCTGGGGGGCTGCACCTATCACGTCAGCCACCCCGGCGGCAGGGCGTACGAGGACTTCCCAGTCAACGTCAACTCCGCGGAGGCCCGGCGGGCCGAGCGGTTCGAGCCCTTCGGCAGTCCGCCAGGCACGCTTGAGGTCGCCGGGATCGCCGATTTCCCGGTGGGCTACGGCTACCCTCGGACTCTCGATCTCCGAACGGTCAGGTCCTGAACGACTCCCCTTGCTAGCCGAGATGACCAGCGCCCCCGTCGTTGACCTGCTGTCCGCGTACCACCCACTTCCCGGGGTGTACGACGAGATGGTCGATGGGACCGGCCAGCTGCGCGAGCACTGGGGGCACGTCGGCGCGGTGCTGGAGGGCCTCGGGATGGCCGAGCTGCAGCGGCGCCAGGCCGAGGCCGGATCACTGCTCGATGACCTAGGAATCACGCGGTGGAGACTCGACCCGCTGCCAATCCTCGTTACAAGCGACGAATGGGCGCGCATCGAGAGTGCGGTGGTCCAGCGGGCCGAGCTGCTCAACCTGGTGCTGGCTGACCTCTACGGGCCGCGCGACCTGCTGGCCAAAGCGCTGCTGCCCCCGGAGGTGGTGTACGGACACCCGGGGTTCCTGCGGGCGTGCGACCAGGTCCTCATCCCCGGGGCCCAGCAGCTGTTTACACTGGCGGTGGACCTTGTGCGCGACCGCGCCGGCAGCACCTGGGTGTTGGCCGACCGTGCCAAGACCCCGACGGGCGTCGGCTACGCCATCGCCAACCGGACGGTCACGTCCCGAGTCTTCCCAAGCCTGCACCGCAACGCTCAGGTGCACCGGCTGGCACCCTTCATGCGGGCCTTGCGTGCAGGCCTGGAGTCGGTGGCACCCGACACGACGCGCGAACCCCGCATCGTCGTGCTCAGCCCCGGCCCGCAAAGTACTACCGCCTTCGAGCACGAGTTCCTGGCCACCAACCTCGGCTACTCGCTGGTTGAGGGGGAGGACCTCACCGTCCGGGGCGGACAGGTGCTGGTGCGATCGCTCGGCCGAGTCGAGCGCGTAGACGTCATCCTCCGCCGGGTCGATGCGTGGCACTGCGATCCGCTCGAGTTCAAAGCCGACACGACCATCGGCGTGCCAGGCCTGGCCGAGGCGTGCCGTCGGGGCACAGTGACGGTCGTCAACACCCTGGGAAGCGGCGTGCTGGAGAACCCCGGGATACTGCCCTTCCTCCCCGCCATCGCACACCACCTCTTGGGGGAGGAGCTGAGCCTGCCGACGGTGCCGACGTGGTGGTGCGGAGAGCGGGCCGCTCGCAGCCACGTCCTGACCCACCTCCGCGACCTCATGGTCCTGCCCATCGCGGGCAACGGGGCCTCGGAGGTCATCCGGGGCTGGCAGCAGCCCCAGGGCGCGCTCGACGACCTCCGCCGCCGGATCGAGGCCGAGCCCGGTGCGTGGGTCGGCCAGGAACGGGTCGACCTGGCGTCCACCCCAACACTCACAGACCGCGGCCTCGAGGCCCGCAGCGGCGTGATTCGCACCTTTGCGGTGAGGGGTGGCGATTCCTACGTGGCCATGGCCGGGGGCCTGGCGCGGGTTTCCGCCGACGCCGAGAGCGCCGCGTCAGCAACCAACGGGACAGTCAGCAAGGACACCTGGGTCCTGGCCTCCGAGCCCGAGCCGATGACGGCTACGTGGATCACGTCGGGTCCGGCCGTGGTCCCGGTCGAGCCGGCCGCTTCCATGTCTTCACGGGCGGCCGAGCACCTGTTCTGGCTCGGACGCCACGCCCAGCGAGCTGAGAACGCTGTGCGGCTGCTCCGGGTGGTGCACGACCGGCGCGCCGAGTTCCAGCACGCCCCCAACCCGGCCGGAACGGCCTGCCTCCACGCGCTCCTGGCGGCCCTGACCCATGTGACGGAGACCTTCCCCGGCTTCGTCGGGGAAGGAGCCGCCGAGCGTCTGGCCCACCCAGGAGACGAGCTGCAGTCGGTAGCGGTTGACAGCGGAAGAAAGGGCACGCTGGCGCACTCGGTGCAGCTGGTCCTTGACAACGCCCACGCCGTGCGGGACCAGCTGTCACTCGACACGTGGCTGGTGGTCAGCTCCCTGCGGCGCGATCTGCTCGACCAGCCAACGCTGGGGCGGGCCACGTTGGGCCACGTGCTGTCCAGCCTGCTGGCTCTCGCCGGCCTGGGAGCGGAGAGCATGGTGCGCGACCCGGGGTGGCGGTTCATGGACGCCGGGCGCCGGATCGAGCGCGCCCTGCAGCTAGCGGCCCTGCTGCGGGCCACCGTGACCGTCGAGCGCGACGAGCCGACCGACAGCCTGTTGCTGGAGTCGGTCCTCATCGCAGCCGAGAGCATCATCACCTACCGCCGCCGCTACCGCTCGCGCGCACAGCTGGCGACGCTGCTCGAACTCGTGTTGCTCGACACCGACAACCCCCGCTCCCTCGTCTACCAGTTCGATCGGCTGAAGGAGGATCTGGAGGCTATGCCGCGAGCCGACGGCGGGTCCCGGCTGTCGCCGGCGGAGGTCCGCCTTCTGGAGACCTCGACGGCCCTGCGCGTCGCCGACACCCTCGATCTGGCCCGGGCAGGACCCGCCGCCTCCCGCCCGGAGCTCGACGCCCTCCTGGTTCGAGTCACCGGCGGCCTGCACGCCACGGACGAGGCCATCCGGGCGGCCCACTTCACCCACCTGCTTCCCCAGCGCGGCATCCTCACCCCAGCAGACCCGTTGGCGGCCCGAGCTCTCCACGCGCTGCTGCGATGACGCCATGACGTTCCGGATCAACCACAGCACCACCTACACCTACGAGGACGAGGTAACCCAGAGCTACGGCCTGCTCCACATGATCCCCCGGGACCTTCCCGGCCAGACATGCCGATCCATCACGATCGTCATCGACCCGGTCCCGGACTTCTACGCTGAGCACCGGGACTTCTTCGGCAACCGGGTCATCCACTTCGAGATTCTCAAGCCCCACCGGAAGCTGTCCGTCCTGTCCGCGTCCGAGGTCGACATCGACAGGGGCGGACTCCCGGCCCCGAACGGTGACGTCCCGTGGGAAGCGGCGCGCGACCAACTGAGGGACTCGGCGGCGGGAGGCGGCGCTCCGGAAGCTGCGACGTTGGACGCTACGCAGTTCGTGCTGGGGTCGTCGCTCGCCTTCCCCTTTCCCGAGCTGCGGGAGTACGCGCTCATGTCCTTCACGCCGGGCCGCCCGACGCGGGACGCGCTCCTCGACCTGGCCGCTCGGGTCCACGACGACTTCCGCTACGAGCCGGGGGTCACCTCCGTCGCGACGACGGCGGAGGAGGCCTTCGAGGCGCGGGTCGGCGTGTGCCAGGACTTCGCCCATCTGGTGATCGGGTGCCTACGCTCGCTGGGCCTGGCCGCCCGTTACGTAAGCGGGTACCTGGAGACCACACCGCCGCCGGGAGCGGCCCGGCTCCGGGGCGCCGACGCCTCCCACGCCTGGACCGCGCTGTTCGTCCCAGGGGAGGGATGGCTCGACGTAGATCCGACCAACCGCCAGTACACCAACGACCGCTACACAACGGTGGCGTGGGGCCGGGACTACGGCGACGTCCCGCCGCTCAAGGGCGTGATCTTCACCGAGGGATCGGCCCACGACCTGGATGTGGTGGTCGACGTCGACCGCCTCGCCACGGGGTAGAACGGCTGCGATGCGAGCATTCTTCTGCCCACGGTGCGACCATCTGCTGTTCTTCGAAAACTCGGTGTGCCTGCGGTGCGGCACACCGATCGGATACTCGCCCGAGGCGGGTTCTCTCGTGATGCTCGAAGCCGGTACCCCTCTCTTCCGGTGCGCCAACGCGGGGATAGCCGGATGCAACTGGCTGGTCGACAGAGACGGGCTGCTGTGCCGTTCTTGCGTCCTCACCCGCACTCGGCCCCACGACGTCGACCTCTCCACCGGCAACCCGACGGCGGCCGCCTTTATCCGGGCCGAGTCGGCCAAGCGCCGACTGCTGTTCCAGCTCACCGAGCTCAGGCTGCCACTCTCCCACCTGACCTTCGACCTGCTGTGGGCTCAGGACAAGCCCGTCCGGATCGGGTACGAGGACGGTGTCATCACCTTCGACCTCGCCGAATCGGACGACGCCCACCGGACCCGGATGCGCCAAGAGCTCGGCGAGCCCTACCGTACCGTGCTCGGGCATCTGCGCCACGAAGTTGGCCATCACTACTGGTGGACCTCGGTGAAGCCCTCGCCCAGCCACCTCGAAGGCTGGCGTGCCCTATTCGGGGACGAGCAGATCCCCTACGAGCCGGCCCTCGAGCGCCACTACTCGGCCGGCCCTCCCGCTGGCTGGGAGTCGAACTACGTCAGCGCCTACGCCGCTGCCCACCCGTGGGAGGACTGGGCCGAGGCGTTCGCCCACTACCTCCACATCCGCGACACGCTTCAGACGGCAGGGGCGTTCGGCCTCGTCGTGATCGGACCGACCCTCGATCCACAACTCATGGCCACCCCGCACTCGTGGCCCGACGACGACGTTGAGGAAATTCTCTCCAGCTGGCTGCCGCTGACCTATGCACTCAACGGGGTGACCCGCAGCATGGGCCGCAGCGACCTGTACCCCTTCGTGCTCAGCCCGGTCGTGATCGACAAGCTGGCGTTCGTCCACGAGGTGGTCCGGTCTGTGACGGGCTCGATCCGGCCTTCGAGCCCGCTTCCCTGAGACCGGTTCTCTGCGCCCTGCGGTGTCGGAGACGCCCATCTGACATTAGGTCGCCCACCGAAAATTGCCGCCCGGGCGCGATCGACTTGCGGGTCGCAGTCAACTGACCCTGACTGTTCGTCACCGCCGACCTGAGCGATCCGTTCGAAGTTGGGGTCGTAGTGGAGTACGACCAGTCCGGCCATCCTGGAAGCTGCTGAGATGACTAGGTCTGGGATCGGGACGCGGTGCTGTCCTCTGCGGGCAAGGCGATGCTGGAGATCAATAGCATCCGACATCACTTCGGGAGTGATCCGAGCCGATTCGAAGGCCCGACGCTCTTGGAGCAGGGCCTGGTAGTCATCCAGGCTTCTCGCGCTGAAGAGAACTTCGAGGTCGACGATGGCGCAGGTAGCGACGAAGCCTTTTTCCAGCAGCGGTCGGAGTCGAGCCGCGACCGCTGGCAGCGTGATGCGAGCCAGAGCGCTCTTGTCGGCCAGATGCGAGGCGCTTAGCGCCACGCCCCAGCCATCACCCTGGGCTTGTTGAGATCTAGTCCACGCATGGCCGCAAGGCGGTCGGCATGTCGGCGCTGGCGTGCCGCCAGGACTACCGACTCCAAGGCCTCGTTGACGGTCTCCTTCATCGTGACGGTACCGAGTAGGGACGAGGCCTCCTGGAGGAGGTCGTCAAGATTGGTCGGTGAAGACGATCTTGTCGGGGTCCCACGGGCTGTTGCCCTGGCCTCGTTCGATGATGCTGACGTTGTCACCTACTACGTGGATGTAGGCATAGCCGACGTTCTGGTCGTTGGAGACGGTTTGCGCCTGGTTGGATGCGTTGACGACTACATCGAGCAGGTAGTAACCGTCACCGTCGCCGGTGAAGTCCACGTACTGGCCGGGGCGCTGCCATTTGTACACGTCACCCCAGCCGACGTTGAGACCCAGGCTGGCCTGTCCGGTGGTGTACCCGCAGTTCGCGGTGAAGGTCTCCGCCGGGATCTCATTTTGGTTGAAGGTGCGCCAGTCGGCGAAGAGCTCGTCCGCCGGGCAAAGCCCCACCTTGGTCCCAGATCCGGCGCGGCTGAGCGTGTGGTTCGCCCCGACGTGGTAGAGCTGGAACTTGAGGAACCCGTCGTAGTGGAAGTGGCCATGGGTGTCGTGGAATTCGACGTGCCCGGCAGGCCGCACGAACGAGGTCCCGTCGCTGTAATACAGCCGCTGGAACGCTGGGACGTCGTTGAGGTTGGCCGCCCCGGCGCTGGGGTTGTAGTCGATCTCGAAGGTCCCCGGCCCGGCGTCGCGGGGCCCGGTCGTGAAACGCAGGCATCGCATCGGATGGTCGGAGCCGGGCATGTCGTTCGGGCCTATGTTGAGCGTCTCGTCGGGCGTGCATGACAGCGGCGCCTCGCCGGCCACCTCGAGAGGTGGGTTCACCCCGTCGGGGGCATAGGCATTGGCGGGGTTCGCTGGTGCTACGAATGTGAACCCGTAGGGTGGCGTAACCTTGAGGTTGGGAAGCAGCAAGGTCTTGTGCTCGAAGACCAGCGGTCCGGTCTCCAGCATCGCCCTCAACTTGAACGCTGCGTTCTGAACCATCTGCGGCACGACCTGGACCGTCCAGGTACCGGCGACCGGATGCAGGGCGTAGAGCTCCATGTCGAACTGGGTCTGGGCCGAGTTGCTCTGACTCGTTACAGTCTTGCCGGACGGATCGATGAGATCGATCTCGAATTCGTTGGCCCGGTCGGGTGTGTCGATGGCCACGCGCAGCCGCCATCCACCGGCGGCCACCTTGAGCGGATAATCGAAGCAGTGCTCCACATGGCACGCGGCCGATCCCGGGAGGTCGACATTCGAGCTGCCCACGTATCCGCCGTCCCAAAACAGCGACTGACCGAGACCGAGCTGACGCGTCGTTGAGGAGGCACGGGCGGCCGCTGACAGTCCGCCAGCGAAGACGAGCACGACCGCGACAAGGCTGAACCGAAAGAGTCTGGTCCCCAGCACCGTTGTGAATTCTCCTTGGCCTCCGGCGGCGTCGCCGGCGCTATTTCGATGTGTATTGCGGGGTCAGTCTTCCTACGCTCGTATTTCGAACCGGTTTCCGGTCCATAAACAGCGGGGAATTCGAGTCGCACGCCTGTGCTTTTTCTTGCCCGCCCGCAACACGCGGGACAGCTGGGGCGCACCCACGTGCCGATGCACTGAGAAGCGATGCCTTGGGGCTCCGGTTCGTCGGTCCCGCGCTGCGCCGACAAACTGGGGACTGTTGAATGCCGTCTCTCGACAGAACAGGGCTCGATCGTCCAGAGCAGTCGTGGCCGCCGCGGCCATTGCCCTGCTCGGCTCTGTCGCGGCGATCCTCGGTTTCGTCCGAGCCTCCCACGACCCGGCCGTCGCCCGCCCGGTTGGCGGTGTTCGCGTCGCCGGCGCTCGGCTAGTGAACGCCGCGGGAAGCCCAGTTCAACTCGGCGGGGTGTCGGTCTCTGGGACCGAGTACGAGTGCTTGAATCGAGGCGGCGTGTTCGCCGGTCCGAGCTCCGCGAGCGCCGTCGGTGCCATGGATCGCTGGCACATCGACATCGTGCGGATCCCTATAAATGAGGACTGCTGGCTAGGGATCAACGGCCTCCCCTCGGGCTTGCCCGCATCGAGCTACCGGGCGGCCATCGAGGCCTTCGTCACTCTGCTGCAACGCAGGCGGATAGTGGTCGACCTCGATCTTCACTGGTCGGCCCCCGCGAATGTTCAGGCGCGGAGCCAGCAAAGGATGCCCGACGCCGATCATTCCGTCGCCTTTTGGCGTCAGGTGGCATCTACGTACGGCAACGATCCGTACGTAGTGTTCGAGCTCTACAACGAGCCCTACGGTGTGAGCTGGTCGTGCTGGCGCGACGGTTGCACCACGTCGGCAGAGGACGGCAGGCAGTACCAGGCCGTTGGTATGCAGTCGTTGGTCCACACGATCCGGGGGGCGGGCGCCAAGAACGTACTGTTCCTCGACGGCCTCTCCCGTGGGGCCGACCTGAGCCAGTGGTCGGTTTACAGGCCTGCTGATCCGGATCGGTCGATCGCGGCTGCCTGGCACATCTACGGCCCGCAGCATTGCGCGTCGAGTTGCTGGACCAGGCAACTCTCCCAGACCGGGACCACCCCGGTGGCGGTCACGGAGTTCGGCGAGACCGATTGCCGGTCGGCTTACGTTCGTCCGCTGATGAGTTGGCTCGACGCGCGGCGAATCGGTTACCTCGCCTGGGCTTGGAACACCTGGCCAGGATGCCATGGTCCTTCGTTGATCACCGACTACTCCGGCAGCCCGCACGGTGCTTACGGCACGGCGGTCATGAAGCACTTTCAAAGCCACTTTCCAAGCCCCGGAAGTTAAACGGTCTATAAGTCTCGGTTTCCGGATCGTGTCCAACGACGCACAGATATCACCGTGTGTTACGGCTTCGCTAACAGTCTTCAATTCGTAGCGGATCTGCTTGATGCCTGGGTTGACGTTGTGTTACCCATTCGCCGCAACCAAAACGGGGTAGCGACAAACGCCACCTTTCACCACCAGAAGTCGTCCTAACTCTCCGACCACCCCCTACGGAGCCACCTTGACAGGAGCCGCATCTTCTGCACCTACACGCCCCGGGTCGGGCGCGCTCACCGCGAGGGTCAGCGAAACCGAGCGGGCGGATCTCTGCATCGTCGTCCCCACCCGCAACGAGGCGGCGAACATCCCGATGCTCATCGAACGCCTGGAAGACTCGCTCGGCGACTCGAGCTGGTCGTGGAGCGTGCTCTTCGTCGACGACAGCGACGACCGAACGCCGGCGACCGTCGCCGACCTGCGCGCCGACCACGACAACCTGTCCTTGCTGCATCGCCTTCCCGGGGAAAGGCGGGGCGGTCTGTCCGGCGCGGTAGCAGCCGGTTTTCAGCAATCGGACGCCTGGGTGATCGTCGTCATGGACGGTGACCTTCAACACCCACCAGAGGTTGTCCGCGAACTCGTCGGTCCGGTGTTGCGCGAGGAGTCTGACATTGCGATAGCGAGCCGTTATGTCAGCGGCGCCTCCGCAGCCGGTCTCAGCGGCAAGGCCAGGCGCATGGTCTCCCGTCTTTTCGTCGCCATGGTGCACGTCCTCGTACCGCCGTCGAGGGGAGTCCGGGATCCGATGTCGGGATTCTTCGCTGTTTCACGCCGGACGATCGACGCGCTAGATCTACGTGGCGAGGGCTTCAAGATCCTGCTCGAGCTGCTGGCCCGAGCACCCCGCCAAAGGGTTATCGAGATTCCGTTCCGGTTCGACCGGCGCGTCCATGGCGATTCCAAGGCAGGCTTCAAGGAAGGGGCACGCTTCCTTCGGCACCTTGCTCGGCTGACGAGGTCCCGCCACGGCCTGGTCAGAACGGCTCTGAGGCGGGCGCCAAACCACGTGCCATTAGCAGCGATCCTCGCCGTCCAGGCGTGGCTTTCGGCGCGGCTGCTTGCGCGCAACACCGCTTTCCTCGACGAGGCCACTTACATCTCCGCGGGCAAGTACGTGGTCAGGTCGTGGTTCCACCGCACGCCGGACTTGCACTTCCCGACTTACTTCTCCGGCGCACCCACCATCTACCCGGTCCTGGCTGGGATCGCAGACTCGATCGGAGGCCTGGTCGGTGCCCGGGTCTTGTCGCTCGTGTTCATGCTTTTGGCGACCTCGTTTTGCTACCTGACCGCGACGCGGTTGTTCGGACGTCCTGCCGGATGGTTCGCGGCCGCGGTGTTCGTCACCAGCCAGGGAACACAGTTCCTTGGGGCGTTCGCCACGTTTGACGCGATGGCGCTCATGCTCGTCGCGTGTACGGCCTGGATCGTCGTGCGTAACGCCGAGTCCTCAGGAACCGGCAGCTGGTTCTATCTGGCGATACCTGTACTCGCCCTTGCGAACGCGACCAAGTACGCGTCGGCTCTGTTCGATCCGGTCGTGATTGGTCTTGCCTTCTTCACGGTCTGGGGACGGGTCGGGCTCCGAGCTGCGGCCAGAGCCTCAGGCACGTTGACTGCCGGTCTGATCATGGTACTAGCGGTGCTGCTAGCGGCGTCGCCGCGCTCCTATCTGACCGGGGTCGCGAGCACGACCCTCAACCGGGCTCCCTCGACGGCCTCCGTTCACCGGGTGTTGCATTTGTCCTGGCTCTGGGTCGGAGGCATTGCCAGCCTCGCTGCGTTGGCCTTGGTTGTTTCGGTCCTTACTGCGGTGAGACGGAAGTCAGCGTGGTGGCAGGTTGGCGTTCTGGCTGTCCTTGCCTCCAGCGTCTTGCTTGCCCCCGCCAACCAGGCTCGGATCCACACCGCCACGTCTTTGTCCAAGCACGTGACCTTCGGGGGATGGTTCGGAGCCGTCGCGGCGGGGTGGATCCTCGCGGGGGTGACCGGACGGCGACCACTCGACCTCGCCCGCTGCGCGGCGGCGTCGACGATCCTCGTCCCCATGGGAGCTGCAGGAATCGCCCAGGCCAACCGTCACTTTGACGAGTGGCCGAATTCGCACCCGGTCGTCGCAGCGATCCGATCGGCTCTCGGCACCACGAACGGTCGCGTCCTCATGGACGACGCCCCCGTCGGCCGCTACTACCTGCAGGACCGTGTCCAGCTGTCTCATTGGGTGGACACCTACTACTTTGCCTACACGCCCCCCGGCGGAACCCGCCTGGTGGGCATCCCTGCCTATGTCGCGGCCGTCGACAACGGCTCATTCAACGTCATCGCGCTCGATTTCGGAGAACGAAAACAAGTCGACACGGCGGTCGCCGAAGCCATTCACGACAGCGGTCGTTACAGATGGGTTGGCAACTTCGCAACCAGAGACGAGTACGGCCGTAGCGCCTACGTGGTGTGGACGGTCCGTCCGGTCCAGTCATGACATCCCTCGAAATCCACCGCCCGCCGGCCCGCGATGTGGTCAGCACACTTGTTCTGCCAAGCCCGCCAAGCGACGAGGAGAAGTACAGCTACGTACATCGGCAGGTCGCGGTGCTGCTCATCGCGTCGATGTTGAGCCTCACCTGCCTGACCATCAGCCAAGTCCACCTGATCCATTTGGGATTGTGGCTGTGGGCCCTGGTTCCGTTTCTGGGGTTCACCCTCTTCTACTACCTCATCTCCTTGCGGGTGAACCTGACCAGCCGGAACTTTGATCTGAGTACCCACCGGGCTCTGGTCCAGTCCTGGGCGCCCCGGGCGTTCCCCACGGTCGATGTGTGGTTGCCGATCTGCGGCGAAGAACTAGGGGTCCTTGCCAACACGTGGCAAAACGTCGCCCGGCTGCAAGCTGGCTATCCAGGCGTCCTTAGTGTCTACGTGCTCGACGACGGAGACGACCCCGAGGCGGCTGAGCTGGCTTCGGTGCACGGATTCCAGTATCTGGTGCGCCCCAACCGGGGCTGGTTCAAGAAGGCAGGGAACCTGCGTCACGCCTACCAGAACTCCGAGGGCGAGTTCATCGTCATACTCGACGCGGACTTCGCGCCGAGGGAGGACTTCTTAACGGAGACCCTGCCCTACATCGAAAGAGACCCCACCGTCGGGATAGTCCAGACCCCTCAATACTTTCGGTGGGATAAGCACCAAACATGGATGGAGCACGGCGCCGGAGCGGTCCAGGAGCTGTTCTACCGCATGATTCAGGTGTCCCGAGGCCGGCTGAACGCGGCCATCTGCGTGGGATCCTGCGCGGTCTACCGACGCGCAGCGCTCGACACGATTGGCGGGACCGCGCTGATAGAGCATTCCGAGGACGTCCACACCGGTTTCGACCTCCGTCTCAAAGGATGGTCGCTCGTGTACATCCCGGTTCCGTTAGCCACCGGCATGTGCCCCTCAGAGCCTGATGCCTTCTTTACCCAACAGTACAGATGGTGCGCCGGTTCGATGAGCTTGCTCCGGTCACGCAAGTTCTGGTCCGCCCGCCTCCGTCCGGCGCAGCTTTGCTGCTATCTCTCGGGGTTCTGCTACTACATCCACACGGCGGCAGCGACCTTCTTCGTTCCCTTGATACCCATACTGCTTCTGGCGTTCATGCCCGCTCAGGTGCAGCTCAAGAACTACCTGTGGATCGCGCCAAGTGCTGCGTACACCCTCGTGATCTTCCCGCTTTGGAACAAGGGCCGGTTCGGACCGTCGGCGCTCATGGCTAAGACCCTGTACGGCTGGTCCCATCTCTTCGCGATCATCGACATCCTCCGCGGGCGCCGCCAGGGATGGCAGACGACCGGTGCAAAGTCGGCAACCCGTCGGACCTCGCGGATCTGGCGCGGCATCGCCGTATGGGGCGGATCGTCCGTCGGGTTATGGCTCGTCCTCGGCATCTATCGGATGCTGACGATGCGCCCCCTGAACTTCGTCTTCCTGGAGGCGACTGGCCTCCTGTACGCCCTCGTGTATGTGGTGATGCCATTGATTTCCCGGGCCCAGGGAGCCAGGCGCGACCCGATCATCTCGCTCATCGATTAACGGTCAGCGTCGGTAGGTCGGTCAGTCGACCGTGTATCAGTATGTCGAGAGGCTGACCTTTGCCGCGGCCAGCGCGCTTGAAGACGTCGTAAGCGGCCAGAGCGATCCGAAGTTCGAGTACACCACCCCGGCGAGCCCCGACTGACCTTCGACGAAGCTGAAGAGTTGGTTCAGCCAGGTGGCCTTGCTGCCTCCGGCTTCGGCGCTTCCGGTCTCGTTTAGGAGGATCGGCAGCCCCGGGCCGACCGACCTGACCGTGCTGAGCAGCCCAGAGAATATCTGTGAGGGGCTCCGCCATCCCCCGTTGGTCGTGCTCGTGGTGCCCCAGTTGTACCCGTCCATGCCGACCACGTTCACGTAGCTCGCTCCGGGAAAGACGCTCGCTACCGGCGTTGGCCCGCCGGCGTTCGGGCACCACACCCACAGCGCGTTCGTTGCACCCGCGTTGGAGAAGATCTGGTGCACGTGGCGCCACGCAGCGATGTAGGCAGCAGGAGTGTTCCCATTGACTGAGGCCGCCCAGGGGTACCAGTTCCCGTTCATCTCGTGCGCGTAACGGAAAAGCAGCTCTCCGTGCCAAGCGGCGACGCCTTGGGCGAACTGGGTGAGGTACGCGTCATAGGTGCCGGACGCGATCACGCTGTCCGAGAACGCCGGCTGGTTGACGCCCTTGGTGTAGTTCCACGGTTCGAAGGAGAGTTCGGGGACCGCGCCGGCCTGCACGATCGCGTTCACGCTGGTCGTTGGGAAGGTCTCACCCCATCCCACGAACACATTCACCACCTCGATCGGGTGGGCCAACGCCGACTCCAGCTGCGGTACGGTCGAGATCCCGCTGCTGTTGCCCTGGGGGGAGATACCGAAGACCTTATCCGAGCTGCCGTGGAGAGCTCCGTGGAGCTCAGTGAGCGCGGCGGAGTTGGCCGCGGCCGTTTGAGCGGCAACGCGGGACTGCGGAGTGGCCATCATCGTCCCAGTCGTGACTGGCAATAGCGTGCCGCACAGGAAAGCGATTCTCTGGGTCCGCCTCATACATGCTCCGTCGACCTCGGCCGCCTATTGCTATACCGTAACCCGCAACAGGGGAAATTGAAGAAGGTCCCGCGAACGGTTAACTGAGGTTCACTTTCCCTTCACCCGGGGGCCGTCGACGAAGCACTTTCAATCAGTCTGCCCGAAAGTGGGGGACAGTGAGGGGCGACGGGACTCGCAACGCCACTTGACCGGGGATTTTCCGTCTGGAACCACTGAGTTGGAAGTCCGGAACGGAGTCAGGAAACCGACGCTCTATCCTCTGAGCTACGGGGGACGGGGGCTTGTAGCTCTGACACGAAATAGCTCTTCTGGCGGGCGCGCCTAGGTCGGGGCGGAGCCCCGAATGGTTTGTGGTTGGTTAGGCGGCGGGTGTCAGGGTGACGTGGTGGCCGAGTTGTTCGAGTTGGCGGACGAGGCGGCGGGTGTGGG